>NZ_CAJMZL010000021.1:0-131050 GCF_905220305.1 Caballeronia sp. J97
CGTTGCCGGCGGCGGTCGTGCCCGCTGCGTTCGATACGCTCGCCGGCGCCTTGCCTGCGGCGGCCGATGTCGCGTCGCCGCTGGAGTCGCCGCCGCTGCACGCGGCGATGATTGCCGTGATCAGCACGGCGCCGAGTGCGGCGGCATAAGCGGAAGAACGTGCGTTCATTTGCATTCTCCTTCACCGGAAGCGCCGGAACGGACAACGCGATGTCGAGCGACAAGGATGCTGGACCAGAGCAATCGGAGTGCCCCGCGGCAGCGCGCTCACGAAGACGAGGACAGCTTATCGCCCGATGATGACAGAAAACGGGGACATTCTCCCCTCCGAACGTTCGAGCGCAACGTGCGCGCTCTTATCTTTACCGTTCAGAAAGCTATCCGTACGCAATGAAAGCTATCTTAAATCGCTGGACGAATCAATGTCGCCATTGAAGGGAATTTTTACTCGAAAGCCCTTTGATGTGCGGTGCGAAGCATCGCGTCGATCCTGAGAGCGTTGCGGTTTTCGAAACCGGACGTCCCATTGATGGCCCGTCTCATGTGGCCGGATTGTTTCGCTGTAAAGGGCAATGAAAGCGAGCGAATTCGTCTCCGTGACGCCATGCCCGGACGCAGAAAAACGAATGTGTCCGACTGCACATATCTACCTACTTATTTCGCGCGCCGAAGTTTTGTTGCCGATTTGGGCTGCTAATCTTTGACCCATTGGTATTGCAAAAGGCCATTCCTCCCGCGTCCGTCTGCCCGATGTTCCGGTGCAGGTCACGCTCCGAGCGCCAGGAACGGGAGTGCTGAAAGTGCCGATGTGGACGATTTCTATAAGCCACGAATAAAATGCCCGACTGCGTGAAATCCGGTATGCGTGCGTTTGCACCTTCGTTGACTCGCCGTTCCCTGCTTCGCGACATGGCCGCGCTCGCGTTTGGTGCGATGTCCCCGGTCTCGTTCGCGCAGCATGGCGGGCTGGGCCTCGTCACGCCGCCCGTTCGCGTCGACGATGCATGGGTCGTCGACCAGACCGGCAGAAAGCGCCTGTTGAACGAACTGCTGCGCCAACGCATAACCGCACTGCAAACCATCTACACCGGTTGCGGCACGATATGTCCGCTGCAAGGGACGCTGTTCAGCGCGGTTCAGCAACGGATCCCGGCAATCGGCGGCGGTCATCCGGTGCAGTTATTGTCGGTCGGGATCGATCCGCTTTCCGATTCGCCATCGGCGTTGCGCGCCTGGCTCGCACGCTTTCAGGCGGGCCCCGCGTGGCATGCGGCGACACCGGCGCTTGCAGATGTAGACCGGATGCGACTGGCGCTGTCGGGCAGCAAGCAGCCGCTCGGCGACATCGCGGACCATTCCACGCAAGTCTATTGCTTCGATGCCAACGCGATGTTGCGCTGGCGCAGCGCCGATCTTCCTCGCGTCGACGACATCTGCGATGTCCTCGGCGCGCTTGCACGTACATAAACCGGACTCGTGTACGGAGAGCGACCATGCCAGGAATTCCTTCGACGACGCACGCGATGAGCCTGCTCTACCGATGCATGCGCTTCCTGCTGCTGATCGCGTTGCCGCTGGCTCTGGCGGGCGTATCGCACGCTGTGCGGGCGCAAACTTCGGCGCCCATCACGCTGAGCGGCACCTCCAACTGCGCGGACGTCAGCGGCGAATCCAAAACACCGGGCGCACCGGTGATCACCTGGGCTTGCTGGGGCGGCGCCAATCAGCAATGGCTCCCGACGGCGACCGGGGCACGGTACAACCTCGTCAATCAGAACAGCGGCCTGTGCCTCGACGTGTCGGGACAGAGCACGAGTCCGGGCGGCCCCATCATCCAGTGGACCTGCAACGGCGGCCTGAATCAGGCGTTCTCGCTGACGCCGCAGGGCGGGGGCTACGCGATCGTCGCGGGACATAGCGGCTTATGCGTGACCGCGGCGAGCACGACCTCTCAGGGTGTTCAGCTAACGCAGCAGGCGTGCACCGGAGGCGCGACACAGACATGGCAGGTGAGCGGCTTGCCCCCGCCGAAAACCACCCTGATTTCGAAATGGACCGCGCCTGTGCAAGTGGGCCTCGTTCCGCTGCAGGCCGCCAATCTTCCCAATGGAAACGTGCTGGTCTGGTCGGCCGATGCCGCGCTCAGCTTCACCGACGGATCGAATCCGCCGGGCAGGACCTACACGGCGATCTTCAATCCGTCGACCGGCACGAGCAAGCAAGTGATCGTGACCAATACCGGACACGACATGTTCTGCCCGGGCATCGTCAATCTGCCCGATGGCCGGATTTTCGTGACCGGCGGATTGAGCGTGCGGCTGACCAGCATCTATTCGCCGACGACGAACGCGTGGACCTCGAGCGATCAGATGAACATTCCGCGCGGCTATCAGGGCAGCGTCACCTTGAGCAACGGCAGTGTGTTCCTCGTGGGCGGCTCCTGGAGCGGCGGGCTCGGAGGAAAGACCGGTGAGACCTGGACCGCGGGTTCGGGCTGGCGGATCAATAGCGCCATCCTCGACGATTACATCGTCACGAACGACGCCGCCGGCGTCTTCCGCGGCGACAATCACGCGTGGCTCTTCGCGGTCGGCAACGGGCGCGTGTTCCACGCGGGGCCGAGCCGGGCCATGCACTGGTTCGACACGACCGGCAACGGCAACGTCGCCGGCGCCGGCAACCGGGGCAGCGACGGCGATGCGATGAACGGCAACGCGGTCATGTACGACGTCGGCAAGATTCTCGCCGTCGGGGGCGCGCCGAGCTACGACGAATCGGTGGCCACGTCCAACGCGACGCTCATCGACATCACCAGCGGAAACGCGGTGACGCAGACCATCGCGCCGATGAGCTATCAGCGCGCCTTCAGCAACAGCGTCGTGCTGCCGAACGGACAGGTCGTCGTGGTCGGCGGACAGACTTTTGCGGAGCCTTTCTCGGACAACAACGCGGTCCTCACCCCGGAGCTGTGGGACCCGGCGACCAACTCTTTTTCCCCGCTCGCGCCTCAGGCCGTGCCGCGCACCTATCACAGCGTCGCGCTGCTGCTGAACGACGGACGCGTGCTGAGCGGCGGCGGCGGATTGTGCGGGAACTGCGCGACCAATCACACGGATATAGAAATATTGACGCCGCCCTATCTGCTCAACGCGGACGGGTCCGCCGCATCGCGGCCGAATCTCACGTCCGTGCCGAGCGACGCGCAACTCGGCACGACGATCGTGGTGACGGCCAGCCGGCGAGTCAGCGCCTTCGTGCTGATGCGCTCCTCGTCGGTCACGCATTCGCTGAACAACGAGCAGCGGCGTGTGCCGCTATCGTTCACCGTCGGCACCGCGGGCGAATATCAGTTGAACATACCGTCCGATCCCGGCGTCGTGATCCCCGGTTATTACATGCTGTTCGCCCTGAACGCGAACGGCGTGCCGAGCGTCTCGCGCGTGCTGCGCGTGCATTGAATGGCGCGGCGAGCCCACTGCGCCGTGCGCGCCGCCGCGATGGCCCTCGCGCTCGTCGCGCTGTCATGCCTGGCCCGCGCGCAGACCGCGTGCAATCCAGCCGATCTCGGCTGCGCGCTGTTCAACGGAGAACATCCGATGGCCGCGCATCTGCGCGACGACGATCGCCCCTTGCCGTCCTGGACGACCCGATGCGTCAATTGCCATGTGGGCACGTCGAAGGCACAGGCTTTCGCGCCGCCGCTGACGCACGACACCCTGCTCGCCGCGACACGTCGCCGGGGCGGGCCGATCAGCCACTATGACGCAACGGCCTTCTGCCACGCGGTGAAGGACGGCATCGACCCGGCGGGCGTGATGCTTCGCAAGTCGATGCCCCGCTATCAGATTACCGATGACCAGTGCATGGCGCTCTGGCAGTTCGTCATGCATCGGTGATCGTGCTTGCAGCTCGCCGCACGACGCCGCTGTCGTCTGCGCTTCGACTTCGCGCGGGCTGTCTCTAGGCCGGCCGCCCTTCGTCTTCGGCGCCGGCGCCTTCGTGCATCACGTGCCCCGAGATCAGTTCGACGAGCGAGGTCAAATCGGCGGGCTTGATCAGGTGATGATCGATGCCCACCGATTTCGACTTGCGAAGATCTTCGTCCTGCCCATAACCGCTCACGGCGATCAGAAGGCAGTCTCGCAAGGCGCGCTCGACACGCATGGCCTTGGCGAGCTCATATCCGTTCATGCCGGGAAGGCCGATATCGAGCACGGCAACCTGTGGAACGAATTCCTTGGCGAGCGCCAGCGCGGCAATGCCGTCGTGCGTGCATTGCACTTCGTAGCCATACATTTCGAGGAAGATCTTCAGGCTTTCCGTCGATGCGACCGAATCGTCCACCACCAGCACCCGCACGTGACGCTTGCGACGCAGCGGAACGACATCGGCGACGGGCGCCGGTTTGTCGGTCGTGGAGAGCGCCGGCAATTCGACCGTGAACTTGGCGCCTCGCCCGCGACCGCCGCTCCAGCAATGAATCGATCCGCCATGCAGTTGCGCCAGGTGCCGGGCGAGCGTCAGCCCGATACCCAGCCCTCCTTGCGCGCGATCGAGGGCGCTATCGCCCTGCGCGAAGAGATCGAAGACGCGCGGGAGCAGCTTGGCGTCGATACCTTCGCCGTCGTCGGTGACCGTGATGAGCGCGGTTCCATCGGCAAAGCTCGTGGCAAGACCGACATGCCCGCCGGGAGGCGTGAATTTCGAGGCGTTGTTCAGCAAGTTCGCGACGACCTGCGTGAGACGAACGACATCGCCTTCGATCACCACGTCGTCCCGGTTCTGTTCGCACGAGAAGGCCTGCGAGCGTGCGGCGAAGTGAGGCCGGCTCGTTTCGACCGCACGTTCGACCACGGTGCGCAAGAGAACCGGCTCACGTTGCAGCGCGACCGTGCCGCGCGCGATGCGCGAGACGTCGAGCAGATCGTCGACGATGCGCACCATATGATCGAGTTGATTCCCGATGATCCGCGTGGCCCACTTCACCACGTTGGCATCGCCCGCCTCCGCGCTCTTCATCACGCTCACGGCGTTAGAAATCGGCGCAAGCGGATTTCGCAACTCGTGGGCGAGCATCGCGAGGAACTCGTTCTTGCGCCGGTCTTCGTCGCGCAGCGCGGAGAACAGAAACGCGTTCTCGAGCGCGATGGCCGCCCGGCTCACGAACTCGGTGACCACGGGCGCGGGCTGATGATTCCCCTCGCAGCGCACGATGCCGAACGCGATCACCGCCTTGCGGTCCGCGCCGCTCAGCACCGGATGGAATCTGACCTCTTCGAAGCCGACGGCGAGTTGCCTCCCTTCATTGCCTTCGGGCCATCCGAAAACGCTGTCCGCCCCGCTTCGGCAGAGGATGATTTCGCCGCCGTCCATCGTCTGCTTCGCGAGCGCGAAAAAACGCGGCAGCGCCACGATGGAGTCGACTTCCTCTGCGCGCGCCGCGTCGAGCGAGGCGCGGACGGCGGGGCCGCACAGCAACGAGGTGCGTGGCGCCTGTTCGTCGTCCAGTGCGAGATACACGCAGGCGAGATCCGCCAGCGCCGGCACCGACGTTTCGAGGATGCGGCCCAGCGTCGTCTCGACATCGAGCGAGCGCGTGAGCAAATGGCTCACCTCCGCGAGAAAGTCGGCGCGCTGGCGAGCTTCGTCGGCGGACGCGCGCTGCGCTTCCGCCCGCGCCAGCTCCTCTCGCTGCGCGGCGCGGGTTCGCAGTTCGCGGTTCATGCGGAACATCTGCACGAACACGCGGACCTTCGCGGCGAGAATCTCCGGCACGACCGGCGACGAGATGTAGTCCACCGCCCCGAGTGAATAGCCTCGCGCCATCTCCGCATCGTCGGCATAGGCCGTGACGAAGATGATCGGCGTCGATGCGGTCCGGCGATACGAGCGCAGCATGCTGGCCGTCTCGAAGCCGTCCATGTCGGGCATGTTCACGTCGAGCAATATGACCGCGAACTCCTGCAGCAGGACCGCCTTGAGCGCCTCCCGCCCCGACGACACCGAGACGACTTCCTGATCCGGTCCTTCGAGCACGGTGCGCAAGACGACGTGCTGGCTCGGCAGATCGTCCACGACCAGGATCTTGACCTTGTCTTCGGTGGAGACATCGAAGGTTGCCATGGCGCCGCTCCTAACGGTGCAGCCACGCGTGCAGCACGGCGACGAGGTCATCCCTGTTGACCGGCTTCGAGAGATAGTCCCACGCTCCGGCCTCGATGCACTTCTCCCGGTCGCCCTTCATCGCCTTGGCCGTAACCGCGATGATCGGCAACGTTTTTCCGACCGGTCTCTTGCGGATTTCCCGCATCGTCGTCAGGCCGTCCATCTCGGGCATCATGATGTCCATCATGACGATTTCTATGTCGCGATCGGACTCCACCTGACGTATCGCATCGCGCCCGTTGTCGGCCCAGACATGGCGCATGCCGAGGTCTTCCATGATCGTCGCGAGCGCGAAGATATTGCGCATGTCGTCATCGACGATCAGTGCCTTCACGTCCTTCAACGCGCGCTCCTGCGAATGCAGGGCATGAAGCATGGACGCGGGCTCCGCAGCGAGCCGCTTCACGTCGATATGCAGCGCCGCGATGCCGAGATCCAGCAAGCGATCGCGATTCGATGCGTGCCGCACGAAGAAGCGTTCGTGGACGTGTTCCCAGCGCGCCGGCGGAACATCGCCCGCCGCGCTCACGATCACCGGAAGGGGCGCGACGCAATCGCGCGAGGCAAGCGTCGCTTCGATCAGCTCCGGCGAGATGCCGGGCAGGTCGTCGGCGAGCACGAGCGCATCGACGGCTCGCGACGACAGGTGCTGCACCAGTGCATCGCGGGAATCGGCGAACAGTGCGGTGACCTGCGCGCCCTCCAATGCGCCGGAGAGCAGTTCCCGCTCCGCTGCCGACGTGAGGGCCACGAGCACGACGCGCTGTTGCGCTTCGACATAGCGGGCCATCGAAGCGAGCGCGCCATCCAGAATCGCCTGCGATTCGACGGGCTTGGGCAGAAAAGCGAAAGCGCCGGAGCGCAGCGCGCGCTCACGCGATTCATCGGTCGAGATGACGCACACCGGAATGTGTCGCGTCGCCAGGTCGTTCTTCAGCCGCGCGAGAATCCGCCATCCTTCCATATCGGGCAGAAACAGATCCAGCGTCAGGAGATCCGGCTTGTACTGATCGGCGAGCGTCAGGGCGGACGCGCCAAGCGCCGTGCTCAGCGTCTTGAAGCCTCGCTGTCGCGCTGCATCGACCATCACGCGCGCGAAGGCCGGATCGTTTTCGACGATCAGCACGACGCGCTCGCCCGGCGCGATGTTGTCCCGATCGTCGATGATGTGCGCGCTCGACACTTCGTAGGCGACTTCGGTGGCGAGGTCCGACTGCGTGGTCAATGCCGCGAAGCCATCGCTCGTATCCGATGAACCGATCGACGCAGTCGCGAGCCCGCCTTCCCGGCGCGCGGGTTTTCTGCGCCCGGGCCTTCCGAGATCGTTCGTGCGCGGCAAATACAGCGTGAACGTGCTTCCCTCGCTCGGCATGCTGGTCAGCCGGATCTCGCCGCCCAGCAGCTTGGACAACTCGCGGCTGATGGCAAGGCCCAGTCCGGTGCCGCCGTATTTGCGGCTGGTGCTGCCATCGGCTTGCTGGAAAGCCTCGAAGACGATCTGCTGCTTGTCGGCCGAAATGCCGATGCCCGTATCCTGAACCGCAAACGCGATCACGCTGCCGGCGCTGTCGAGCGTCTCGCTGTCCTCGCTCCATCCGCCATGCGCGCGTTCGATCGACAACGCCACCCGGCCCTGATGCGTGAATTTGAACGCATTGGAAAGGAGGTTTTTCAGAATCTGCTGCAAGCGCTTGAGGTCGGTCACGATCGAAACCGGCACATCGTTGCCGAGGTGAATGACGAATTCGACGTTGCGCGCTTCGGCGACGTGGCGGAACGTGCGTTCGACATAGGTCGTCAGATCGGCAAGACGATGCTCGTGTACGTCCAGCACGACGGTGCCGGACTCGATCTTCGAAAGGTCGAGGATGTCGTTGATCAGCAGAAGCAGGTCGTTCCCCGAGGAATGAATCGTTCGCGAGTACTCGATCTGCTTCGCGGAGAGATTGCCCTCCGGATTCTTGCCGAGCTGCTCCGACAGGATGAGCAAGCTGTTCAGAGGCGTGCGCAATTCGTGCGACATGTTGGCGAGAAACTCTGACTTGTACTTCGACGTCAGCGCGAGCTGTTTCGCCTTGTCCTCGAGCGCTTGCCGCGCCTGCTCGACCTCCGAGTTCTTGCGCTCGACTTCCTGATTCTGATGCGCGAGCAGCCTCGCCTTCTCCTGCAGTTCCTCGTTCGTCTGCTGAAGTTCTTCCTGGCGGCTTTGCAACTCATGCGCGAGCGACTGCGATTGCTTGAGCAGATCTTCGGTGCGCGTGTTGGCTTCGATCGTGTTGATGACGATGCCGATACTCTCGGTCAGCTGGTCGAGAAACGCGAGGTGAGTCGAGTTGAAGCATTCGAGAGACGCCAGCTCGATCACGCCCTTGACCTGGCCTTCGAACACGATCGGCATGACCAGGACGTTCTGCGGCACGATACTGAGCAGGCCCGATGCGATCCGGTAATCGACCGACGCCGAAGGCGCGAGGAGGATCTTGCGCTTCTCGAACGCGCACTGACCGACGAGCCCCTCGCCGAGCTGGACCCGTTTGCCGTGCGAGCGATGACCGTCTGACGCATAGCTCGCGACGAGCCTCAGCGAAGCGGCCTGATCGATGGCGTCGAAAACGAAGAACTCGGCCTGCTGCACGCCGACGACCGGCGCGAGCTCCGAGAGAATGAGCTGGCCGACCGCGACCAGATCCTTCTGTCCCTGCAGCATGCGGCTGAACTTCGCCAGATTGGTCTTGAGCCAGTCTTGCTCCGTGTTGAGTTCGGTCGTGTCCTTCAGATTGCGGATCATCTCGTTGATCGTGTCCTTGAGCGCCGCCACTTCGCCCAGCGCCTCGACAGTGATCGAACGAGTCAGATCGCCTTGCGTCACGGCCATCGCCACTTCGGCGATCGCGCGCACCTGGGTCGTCAAATTGGCCGCAAGCTGGTTCACGTTCTCCGTCAGGCCCTTCCATGTGCCTGCCGCGCCCGGCACCTTCGCCTGTCCGCCGAGCTTCCCTTCGACACCCACTTCGCGCGCGACCGTCGTCACCTGATCGGCGAACGTGGCGAGCGTGTCCGTCATGCTGTTGATGGTGTCGGCCAGCGCCGCGATTTCGCCCTTGGCTTCGACTGTGAGCTTGCGGCCGAGATCGCCGTTCGCCACCGCGGTCACGACTCGCGCGATGCCGCGAACCTGGCTCGTCAGGTTGCCCGCCATGAAGTTGACGTTGTCGGTCAGATCCTTCCACGTCCCCGCGACGCCCTGAACGTCCGCCTGACCGCCGAGCTTGCCTTCCGTGCCGACCTCGCGGGCCACGCGCGTCACTTCCGATGCGAACGAACGCAACTGATCGACCATCGTGTTGATGGTGTTCTTCAGTTCGAGAATCTCGCCCTTCACGTCGACGGTGATCTTCTTCGACAGGTCGCCTGCCGCCACCGCTTTCGTCACGTCCGCGATGTTGCGCACCTGGCTCGTCAGATTGCCGGCCATGAAGTTCACCGAATCGGTCAGATCCTTCCATGTGCCGGCCACGCCCTGCACATCCGCCTGTCCGCCGAGCTTGCCGAGCGTGCCGACTTCGCGCGCGACGCGCGTCACTTCGGAGGCGAAGGAGCTCAACTGATCCACCATCGTGTTGATGGTGTTCTTCAGTTCGAGAATTTCGCCTTTGACATCGACGGTGATCTTCTTCGACAGGTCGCCCGCCGCCACCGCCTTCGTCACGTCCGCGATATTGCGCACCTGGCTCGTCAGATTGCCGGCCATGAAATTGACGTTGTCGGTGAGATCCTTCCAGGTCCCGGCGACGCCTTGCACGTCCGCCTGACCGCCGAGCTTGCCTTCCGTGCCGACCTCGCGCGCCACCCGCGTCACTTCCGACGCGAACGAGCGCAACTGGTCGACCATCGTGTTGATCGTGTTCTTGAGTTCGAGGATTTCGCCCTTCACGTCGACGGTGATCTTCTTCGACAGGTCGCCCGCAGCGACGGCCGTCGTCACGTCCGCGATGTTGCGCACCTGTGCGGTCAGATTGCTGCCCATCGAGTTGACGGAGTCGGTCAGGTCCTTCCAGGTTCCCGCGACGCCCTGCACGTCGGCCTGACCGCCGAGCTTGCCTTCGGTTCCGACCTCGCGGGCCACACGCGTCACTTCCGATGCGAACGAGCGCAGCTGGTCGACCATCGTGTTGATCGTGTTCTTGAGCTCGAGGATTTCGCCCTTCACGTCGACGGTGATCTTCTTCGACAAGTCGCCCGCAGCGACGGCCGTCGTGACTTCCGCGATGTTGCGCACCTGTGCAGTCAGGTTGCCGCCCATCGAGTTCACCGAATCGGTCAGGTCCTTCCAGGTTCCCGCGACGCCTTGCACGTCGGCCTGACCGCCCAGCTTGCCCTCCGTTCCGACTTCGCGCGCCACGCGCGTCACTTCCGAGGCGAACGAGCTCAACTGGTCGACCATGGTGTTGATCGTGTTCTTCAGTTCGAGAATTTCGCCTTTGACATCGACGGTGATTTTCTTCGACAGGTCGCCCGCCGCCACGGCTGTCGTGACGCCGGCGATATTGCGCACCTGCGCGGTCAGGTTGCTGCCCATCGAGTTGACGGAGTCGGTCAAATCCTTCCACGTCCCGGCGACGCCCTTAACGTCGGCCTGACCGCCGAGCTTGCCCTCGGTGCCGACTTCGCGCGCCACGCGCGTCACCTCCGATGCGAAGGACCGCAACTGGTCGACCATCGTGTTGATGGTGTTCTTCAGTTCGAGGATTTCGCCCTTCACATCGACGGTAATCTTCTTCGACAGATCGCCCGCCGCCACGGCTGTCGTGACTTCCGCGATATTGCGCACCTGACTCGTCAGGTTGCCCGCCATGAAGTTGACGTTGTCGGTCAGGTCCTTCCACGTTCCCGCGACGCCCTTGACATCCGCCTGACCGCCGAGCTTGCCTTCGGTGCCGACTTCGCGCGCCACGCGCGTCACTTCCGAGGCGAACGAGCGCAACTGATCGACCATCGTGTTGATGGTGTTCTTCAGTTCGAGAATCTCCCCCTTCACGTCGACGGTGATCTTCTTCGACAAGTCGCCCGCAGCGACCGCCTTGGTGACTTCCGCGATATTTCGCACCTGGCTCGTGAGATTGCCGGCCATGGAGTTCACGGAATCGGTCAGGTCCTTCCATGTGCCGGCCACGCCCTGCACGTCCGCCTGACCGCCCAGCTTGCCTTCGGTGCCGACCTCCCGCGCCACGCGCGTGACCTCCGCGGCAAACGTCCCGAGCTGCTCGACCATGCGGTTGATGATCTTCGCCGTGCGCAGAAACTCGCCTTCGAGGGCGCGTCCGTCCGCTTCGAGCGCCATGCTCTTGCTGAGATCGCCCTGCGCCACCGCGCCGATCACGCGCGCCACTTCGCTCGTCGGATGCACCAGGTCGGCGATCAGCGAATTCACCGAGTCGATCGACCGGCGCCAGAAGCCTCGAGGATCGGGCAACGTGGCCCGCTCGTGAATGCGGCCTTCCTTTCCGACTGCCTGACTGAGCCGCGCGAGCTCGTCCGACATGCGGATGTTCTGGTCGAGCACATCGTTGAATACGTCCGCGAGCTTGCCGTGCAGACCGGGCCAGTCGGCGGCGAGCGCCGCGGCCTCTCCCTTTCGCAGCGCGATCAGCGCAGCGTAGATCTCCCGGGTGCACGCCTGCGCGATATCGTTCGCCTCGATAAGCTCGTTGGATCGGCGCGCTTGCTGGAGCCAGAAGCCGTCGAGACCTTCCTCGTCGACGCGGCGGACACTGACCGCGCCGAGCGGCGCATGTCCTGTGGCACGCCCGGGCGCGAGCGCCTGACGCATGCACTGGTCCGCGAGCAGGTTCAGTTCGGCGGCGAGTTGCCCTTTTTCTCCCGGCCAGTCGACAGGCAGTTTCTGCATGGCCTCGCCTTGTCGCAAAGCAGCGACGGCCCGCACCATCGACTGGATTTCGCTATCGGTCAGTGTGCTTTTTTCTTCCGAGATGGTGTTCATTCGATTCCCCGTCTGGGAGTGTTCCGGAGCGACTGTCTGCCTGATCCGCACGCGATTTTATTCTGATACAGAGAAGCGGTGCTGACAGCAAGGCAGGGCAGAAACCGGCGTAGGGAGTCGCAGTAAGTATTGCCGGGCTTTGCGCGCCGGCATATACGACACGGTAAAAAAGGCCAACGGGAAGACGTTGGCCTTGAAGGTTTCGAGAATACAGGTCGGCGATCAGGAGCCGACGTCGAAGGATTTATCGTCGTGGGTCCAGGCCGCTTCGTGCGTCAGGACGGAGCAGCCTGGACATTGGCATCGGCTGGCTCGCTCGCGACGCGCGCAGGGACGGGCAGCGCCGTTTCGTTCAACTCGTCGCGCAGCATGGTGGTCTCCAGCCAGGCGGCCATGCGGATACGGAACGCGCCGAGATCGACGGAGCGTGACTGTCCGTCGATCACGCCTGCCATGTAGGCATACTCGAAGCCGGGGCGCATGCGCTCGATGCTGCGCATCGTCTGCGCGCGGAACTGGCGCTTGCTCAGCACGCGAGTGGCGACACACCCGCCGAGCGCGGCGAGGAACAAGAACAGGAACAGGAAATCAGCCATGACGCATCCCCGAAACGTGACATGGCTGCGAGCTTAGGCCCACGCAATTAGCCGGGAATGAGCAAGCGCGGGAGCGGTGCTGCGAGAAGTCGTCCTCGACCGCCGAGGCCATCGCAGACTACGCGCGTATCGGGTAGACGGCGCCCGCAGCAAGTCTCATACACTCGCGATACTGCATTATTTCGATATTTATTGAAATATCGAAACCTCTGCGTTATGGTTGCAGTCATGGACTCAAACCTCGTCGTACGCGCGCTCGGCGCGCTCGCTCACGAATCCCGACTCGCGGTGTTCCGCGCACTTGTCGTGGCCGGCCCCGAGGGCATGGCCGCTGGCGAAATCGCGCAACAGGTCGGTCTCGCGCCATCGAGCCTGTCGTTTCACCTCAAAGATCTCTCGCACGCGGAACTCGTCACGTCACGCCAGGAAGGCCGCTACGTTTTCTACTCGGCCAACTTCGAGGCCATGAACGGCCTGATTGGCTTCCTGACGGCGAACTGCTGCGCAGGCGCGCCGTGCGACGCCAGCAAGCCGTCAAACTGCTGCGGAGACTCGACATGAAGCGCACTCGCATCCACGTGTCGGTACAGGAAGATACGACCTGCTGTCATGCCCGATCCAATGAGCACGACCGACACGCCGCGCCGTGACGCCGCATTGGCGATCGGCTTCTTCGCGCGATACCTGACGGTCTGGGTGACGCTGTGCATCGTCGCGGGCATCGGCCTCGGGCAGCGCTTCCCGGGACTCTTTCGTGCGATCGGCAGTATGGAAGTCGCCCAGGTCAATCTCCCCGTAGGCGTGCTGATCTGGGTGATGATCGTTCCGATGCTGGTCAAGATCGATTTTTCCGCTCTCGCGCAAGTCGGCGGTCACTGGCGCGGCATCGGTGTGACCTTGTTCGTGAACTGGTTCGTCAAGCCGTTTTCGATGGCCTTGCTCGGATGGATTTTCGTTCGACACGTGTTTGCCGGCTGGCTGCCTGCCGGGCAGCTCGACAGCTACATCGCAGGCTTGATTCTATTGGCGGCCGCGCCTTGCACGGCGATGGTCTTCGTATGGTCGCAACTGTGCGAGGGTGATCCGTACTTCACGCTCTCGCAAGTGGCGCTCAACGACGCGATCATGGTCGTTGCGTTCGCACCGCTCGTGGCGTTGCTGCTCGGCCTGTCGTCGATCACGGTACCCTGGGGCACGCTGATCGCCTCAGTCGGCCTGTACATCATCATTCCGGTGCTGATTGCGCAGTGGCTGCGCAAGCTGCTCCTTGCTCGAAGTGAAGCGTACTTCAAGTATGCGATCTCCCGCTTGGGTCCCTGGTCGATTGCCGCGCTGCTCGCGACGCTCGTGCTCCTGTTCGGGTTTCAGGGCGAAGCGATCGTGCGTGAACCGCTCGTCATCGCAATGCTTGCCGTACCGATCCTGATTCAGGTGTTCTTCAACTCGGGCCTCGCCTATCTGCTCAATCGCCGTCTCGGCGTCGCGCATTGTGTCGCCGGACCATCGAGTCTGATCGGCGCGAGCAACTTCTTCGAGCTGGCTGTCGCCACCGCCATCAGTCTGTTCGGCTTTCACTCGGGTGCGGCACTCGCCACGGTCGTTGGTGTGCTCATCGAGGTGCCGGTCATGCTACTGGTTGTCGGTGTCGTCAATCGCTCTCAACGCTGGTACGAAGCCACCTGACCGATTTCACAGACATGCTTTCAGATCTCCCAAACCTGAGCGCGGCTCACACCGACATTCCCGACCGCGAGAAGCTGCACGCTCAAGCGATCTCCACGCATGCGCCGCGAATCCTGTTGCTGTACGGGTCGCTGCGACCCACCTCATACAGCCGCTTTCTCACGCTGGAAGCCGAACGCCTGCTGCGAACGTTCGGCGCCGAGACGCGCGTGTTCGATCCCTCCGGCCTGCCGATGGTCGACAGCGTGCCAGCCGATCATCCGAAGGTAGTCGAATTGCGCAAGCTCTCCGGATGGTCTGAAGGCCAAGTGTGGTGCAGCCCCGAACGACACGGCACGCTCGCCGCCGTTTTCAAGAACCAGATCGACTGGTTGCCGCTCGAATCTGCGGGAATTCGACCGACACAAGGTCGCACGCTCGCAGTCATGCAGGTGTGCGGCGGTTCACAGTCGTTCAACGCGGTGAACGCGCTACGCGTGCTCGGCCGCTGGATGCGCATGGTGACGATTCCCAATCAGTCATCGGTAGCCAAGGCCTGGCAGGAGTTCGACGAGACCGGACGGATGAAACCTTCGTCCTACTACGATCGCGTCGTGGATGTCATGGAAGAACTCGTGAAGTTCACGCTACTGGTTCGCGACCGTTCCGACTATCTCACGGATCGCTACAGCGAACGCAAAGAAGCCCGACCTGGGCAGGCGGGCATGCTTGCTGCGACGGCCATGGATCACGAAGCCAACGCCGACACCGACGACGGCGAAGCGCAATGAGCGCGTGATTCGTGGCGACGCTCACGCTCGCCGTTGCTCGGGTCGCAACGCGGAGCAGCGCCACGCGTGGGGTTGCGCGGGTTTCCGACCTGCCTGGAGACGGTTCGGAAACCCCGTACCACGCCTATGACGCGGTTTCGACTACGGGCGCGGATCTTGCCGCCGGCCGGAACGACTGCTCCGCGATCTGTCCTCGCAATTTGATGAGCGCGAGCACCGTATCGATGGTCGGGGTCGCCTGCCCGACGAGCCGCCCCATTTCCTGGACGACCGTGAGGAGCGGATCGATCTCCATCGGCCGGCTGGCTTCGAGATCCTGAAGCATCGACGTCTTGTGCGCGCCGACGGCCCCCGCGCCGTCGATACGCCTTTCGACATCGACACGAAAATGCACGCCGAAGCGATCGGCAATGGCTTTGGCCTCCAGCATCATCGCCTTGGACACGGCGCGCGTAGCCGGGTTGCCCGTAATGACATCGAGCGTTGCGTGAGTCAATGCGCTGATCGGGTTGAAGCAGAGATTGCCCCACAGCTTCAGCCAGATTTCATCACGGATCTGCTCGCGGATCGGCGCGTCCAGACCCGCCGCGGTCATGACTTCATGCAGCTTCTGAGTGCGATCACTGCGCTCGCCATTGGGTTCGCCGATCGGAAATTTCTTTCCGTATACATGGCGGACGACACCCGGCGCGACGACCTCCGCAGCCGGGTACACGACGCAGCCGATCGCGCGCTCAGGCCCGAGCGCGCTCCATTGCGTTCCTCCGGGATCGACGCTATCGAGCGTGGTGCCTTCCAGTTCTCCTCCATGCTTGTAGAAGTACCAGTACGGAATCCCGTTGACCGCCGTCACGATTGCCGTGTCCGGTCCGAGCAGAGTCCGGATCTGATCGACGACACCCGGCACCGAATGCGCCTTCAACGCGACGATCACGTAATCCTGCCGACCCAGCTCGCGCGGGTCCGATGCGCATCGGACCTTGACGACGCGTTCCTCGCCATCGATTTGCAACCGTACGCCATGCTCCTGCATCGCGGCGAGGTGTGGACCACGCGCGACGAAGCTCACGTCGGCGCCAGCAGACGCCAGTTGAGCGCCGAGATATGCACCGATCGCACCGGCGCCATAGACACAGATCTTCATCGTTACTCCCTGTCCCACGTCAAGAATGCCGAGGGCCGACGACTCCGCTTCGTCCCGGCCCTCGAAGCCACGGCTTTCCTATGTTCGATACGCGACGGCGCTCACGCGCTGAGCTGACTGAGCAGCGCATCGACACTGCCCTTCGCGTCACCGAACAGCATCCGCGTGTTTTCCTTATAGAAGAGCGGGTTGTCGACGCCCGCATAGCCCGCCGCCATGCTTCGTTTGGACACGACCACCGTACGTGCCTTCCACACTTCGAGCACGGGCATGCCGGCGATCGGACTGCCCGGGTCCTCCAGTGCGCCCGGATTCACGATGTCGTTCGCGCCGATCACGAGCACGACATCCGTGTTGGAAAAGTCGTCGTTGATTTCATCCATCTCGAGCACGATGTCATACGGCACCTTCGCCTCGGCCAGCAGCACGTTCATATGCCCCGGCAAGCGCCCCGCCACCGGATGAATGCCGAAGCGAACGTTCACGCCCTGGTTGCGCAGCTTCTTCGTGATCTCGCTGATGGTCGCCTGAGCCTGCGCGACCGCCATGCCGTAGCCCGGCACGATGACGACTTCCGATGCATCGCGCAGCAGCGAGCCGACTTCGTCGACGGTGACGGGCGCGACTTCGCCCTCGATCGCCTTCGCCGCGGACGACGACGCCGTGCCGAACCCGCCCAGTATCACGGAGAGGAACTTGCGGTTCATCGCGCGGCACATGATGTAGCTCAGAATGGCGCCGCTGGAGCCGACCAGCGCGCCGGTCACGATCAACAGATCGTTGCTGAGCATGAAGCCGGTCGCCGCGGCGGCCCAGCCCGAATAGCTGTTGAGCATCGACACGACGACCGGCATGTCCGCGCCGCCGATCGCCATCACCAGATGCACGCCGATCAGCGCGGCGATCGCGGTCATCGTGAGCAGCGCGCTGATGCCGACATCGGCATCGGGCGCGGTGATGAACACATAGCCGAGCGCAACGCACCCGAACACGCCGACGAGATTCAACGCGTGGCGCATCGGCAGCAACAGCGGCTTGCCTCCCACGATGCCCTGCAGCTTCAGGAACGCAGCGATGGACCCCGTGAACGTGACCGCGCCGATGAACACGCCGAGATAGATCTCGACATCGTGGACCGATCGCGCCACGTCGCCAGATTCCGCGCCGGCCGAAGGCGACAGATAGCTCGCAATGGCGACCAGCACCGCCGCCAGGCCCACGAAGCTGTGCAGCGCCGCGACGAGCTGCGGCATCTGTGTCATCTCGACGCGTCGTGCGAGCATCGCGCCGCCCGCTATGCCGATCGTCATCAGCGCGGCGACGACCGGCAACGCGGCCCCGCCGTTGAGCCACAGCGTCGTGACGATTGCGATGGCCATGCCGACGACGCCGTAGAGATTGCCGCGCCGCGCCGTCGATGGATGACTGAGCCCGCGCAGGCTCAGGATGAACAACACGCTCGCCGCCAGATAGGCGATGCTTCCGATTCCGTTTTGCATGTCGATCTCCTTAGCGCTGGAACATGTTCAACATGCGTTGAGTGACGAGAAATCCGCCCGCGATATTGATCGTCGCGATCAGTATCGCGAGGCCCGCGAGAATCCCGACGAGGTTATGGGGCGTGCCGACCTGCAACAGCGCGCCCGTCACGATGATCCCGCTCACCGCGTTCGTCACGCTCATGAGCGGCGTGTGCAAGGCGGGCGTCACGTTCCACACGACCTGATAGCCGACGAAGATCGCGAGCACGAAAACCGTGAAGTGCGCGACGAACGCAGGCGGCGCGACGGCGCCCAGCGCGAGGAGCAATGCAGCGGCAATCACGAGACCGGCGACGCCGATCCATCCCGCGCGGCGCTTCTGCTCGACCGTCGCCTCGATTGTGGCCGCGGGCTTCGCGGCGGCGGGAGCGGCTGCGGCAGGCGCGGGTTCGGCCTTCTTCGGCAGCGGCCATCGCATCTGCCCGCGCAGGATCACCGCTACGCCGCCGATCACCTCGTCATCGGTATTGACCACGATCTCGCCATTCTTCTGCGGCGTCAGATCGGTCAGAAGGTGCCGCACATTCGTGCCGTACAACTGGCTCGATTGCGTCGCCATGCGCGACGGGAGATCCGTATAGCCGACGATCGTGACGCCCTCCACGCACGCCGCCTCGTTAGGCTGCGTCAGTTCGCAGTTGCCGCCCTGCTCCGCCGCCATGTCGACGATCACGCTGCCCTGACGCATGCTGCGCACCATGTCGGCGGTGATCAGTTTCGGCGCCGGCTTGCCCGGAATCAGCGCGGTCGTCACGATGATGTCGACGTCCTTCGCCTGCGCGGCGAACAGCGCCATTTCCGCGGCGATGAATTCCGGGCTCATCTCTTTCGCGTAGCCGCCGCTGCCGCTGCCGTCCTCGACATAGTCGAGTTCGAGAAACTCCGCGCCCATGCTCTCGACCTGCTGCCGCACTTCGGGCCGCGTATCGAAGGCGCGGACGATCGCGCCGAGACTGCGCGCCGCGCCGATCGCGGCCAGTCCGGCCACGCCGGCGCCGATCACCATCACCTTCGCCGGGGCGATCTTGCCCGCCGCCGTGATCTGTCCCATGAAGCCGCGGCCGAACTGGTGCGCGGCTTCGATGACCGCGCGATAGCCCGCCATATTGGCCATCGAGCTGAGTGCATCGAGCTTTTGCGCGCGCGAGATGCGCGGCACGCAGTCCATCGCGAGCACGGTCACGTTGCGCGCGGCGAGGCGCGCCAACAGCGCTGCGTTCTGCGCCGGCCAGACAAAGCTGATCAGCGTCGATCCCTCGCGCAGCCACTCGACTTCATCGCCCACGGGCGCGATGGAAGGCGCACGCACTTTCACGACGATATCCGCCCCCGCATAGAGCGACGGCGCGTTCTCCGCGATCCGCGCACCCGCGGCGCGATACGCTTCGTCGGGGAATGCGGCGAGTTCGCCCGCGCCGGTCTCGACGGTTACCTCGAAACCGAGCTTCAGCAAATGTCCGACTACTTCCGGCGTCAACGCGACGCGACGTTCCCCGGGATAGCGCTCCCGTGGCACTGCAATCATCATTGGCATGACTGTGTTCCCAATCGACGGTTTGAATTCTTGAGTGGCGTGCGCCTGAACGCGCCTGGGAAGCGTTATCGTGCTTCGGCCGTCGCGAGTGCTTCGGACACGTGGTTCGTCAATGTGCCGATGCCTTCGATCGAGACCTCGACCGTCGCGCCGTCGCGCATCGAACCCACGCCCAGCGAAGTGCCGCACGCGATGACGTCGCCTGGCAGCAAGGTCATGTCGCGAGAAATGAGGCTCACCTGTTCCAGCGGTGAGAACGCCATGTCGGCGAGCGGGTAGTTCTGTCGTTCGACGCCGTCGAGCGTGGTCACGACATGTTTGTCTTTCCAGTCGAACCCGGTCGCGATCGCCGGACCGATACAGCCGAACGTGTCATAGCCTTTCGCGCGGCACCATTGTGCAAAGTTCGGATCTTCGAACAGATTATCGGCGGCCGTGACGTCGTTCACGCATGTGTAGCCGAATACGTAATCGGCGGCTTCTTCGACGCTCACATTGCTGCATCGCTTTCCGATCACGATCCCGAGTTCGCCTTCGTAGACGATCTTGCCGCCGTATGCGGCGGGACGCCGGATCGTGTCGCCCGGTCCCGCGAGCGACGTCGAAGGCTTGATCAGATATAGCGGATGGCTGGGCAGCGCCTTGCCGAGCTTCGCGGAGAGCGCATGAAAGTTGTTCCATAACGCGACGATCCGGCTCGGCGCGCACGGGCTCGTCAGCGAAATCCTGTCGAGATCGAACGTCCGGCCTGTCGGACGCGGCGAGGCGAACATGTCGCCTTCGTATTCGATGACGCGAGCGTCGTCGAGCAAACCAGAACCGGTGCGGCGCTTACCGTCGGCCGTCGTGTGCGTATAGCGGATCCACAAGCTCATAACTTTTTTCCCGATGTCGCAAAACCTTTCGCGCCGATGCGTCGAGACGATCCGGACGCACGCAGCCGCCTGCGCCTCGCGTCAGCGTGAAGCTGGCGCAAGGTACGAATGATGGTCAATTCCTGGTCGGTCAGCCACGAATGCGGGCATCGAGTCAAGCGGCCGGCGGGATGGGTGGCCGCTCTCTCCTTGCGGCCGCGTCCGTGCGCCTTGTGGTGCGCAGACGCGGGCCGCCGTCTCCTTGTTGCTTGTCGTTCTGTACTTCGCCGAAGCTTCAGGCGGCGGCTTTCGCCTCCAGCTCGGCAATGCGCTTGCGCAGCGCGCGATCCTCCTGGAACCGCGCAGTTTCATCGCGGATGATCGCGACGATGCCGTTCAATTCTCCTTGCGGCGAACGCAACAACGCGACGGTAAATGCAATCGACATCGCGCGTCCGGCTTTATCGACGGCTGGCACCTTGAGCAGATCGTGCCCGTAGCGCGTCTCGCCTGTCGCCATCGTTTTGTTATAGCCGTCCCAATGACGGCCGCGCAGCCGTTCCGGGATGATCAGATCCAGCGACTGACCCAATGCTTCGCTTTGAGTAAAGCCGAACATGCGCTCTGCCGCCGGATTCCACAGTGTGATCGCTCCGCTCGCATCCGAAATGATCACGGCGTCGCCAATTGCATTGACGAGCTGCTCGTAGTCGATGGTGGGGGTCATGGTGTTATCCGGATCGTGGGGTATCGATCGAAGCTCATGCTCGAATCGATCCGTCGTTTCAGAAGGGCCGCCGCCGTTCCTCCGCCTTCGCTTCGCACCGATGCCGCGAAAGGAAGACGGGAGAAGGCAGCGATCACCCTTTACCTGCCACTACAAACGCGTCAGACGGCGCGCGCTTCCTGCATGCTTGCAACTTGCTCCTTGCTATAGCCGAGTTCGAGCAGCACTTCCTCGGTGTGCTCGCCCAGAAGCGGCGAGCCCGTGATTTCCGGCTTCAGTTCCGAGAACTTGATCGGGCTGCCGACCGTGAGGTACTTGCCGCGCACCTTATGATCCACTTCGACGATGGAACCGCTCGCGCGCAACGATTCATCGTTCGCGAGTTCCTTCATCGTCAGCACCGGCGCGCACGGAATGTCGAACTTGCGCAGGATATCGACGGCTTCGAACTTGGTCTTGTCCGCGAGCCACGCCTCGATCGTATTGAAGATATCGAAGATATGCGGCTGGCGCGCTTCGGCCGTCATGTAATTCGGATCTTCGATCCATTCCGGCTTGCCGATGGCGCGGCAAATCGGCGCCCATGCGTGACCTTGAATCGTGAAGTAGATGTATGCGTTCGGGTCGGTTTCCCAGCCCTTGCACTTGAGGACCCAACCCGGCTGTCCGCCGCCGCCCGCATTGCCGCCACGCGGCACGACATCGCTGAAGGTGCCGTGCGGGTATTGCGGATATTCCTCGAGATAGCCGACGCGGTCCAGGCGCTGCTGATCGCGCAGCTTCACGCGGCACAGGTTGAGCACGCTGTCCTGCATCGACACGGCGACTTTCTGGCCGCGGCCCGTTTGCTGCCGGCCGATGATCGCCGTGAGAATGCCGATGGCGAGATGCATGCCGGTGTTGCTGTCGCCGAGCGCGGCGGCGCTGATGGTCGGCGGGCCGTCCCAGAAGCCCGTCGTCGATGCCGCACCACCCGCGCACTGCGCAACGTTCTCATAGACTTTGAGATCGTCGTAGTGGTGACCGTCGCTGAAGCCCTTGACGGATGCCACGATCATCTTCGGATTCAGCTCCCTGATGTTCTCCCACGAAAAACCCATGCGGTCCAGCGCGCCCGGCCCGAAGTTCTCGACCAGCACGTCCGATTCCTTGATCAGCTTGGTCAGCACCTCCTTGCCTTCCGGCTTTTTCGTATCGAGCGTCAGCGATCGCTTGTTGCTGTTGAGCATCGTGAAGTACAGCGCGTCGGCCTCCGGAATATCGCGGAGCTGGTTACGCGTGACGTCGCCCGAACCGGGACGCTCGACCTTGATCACGTCGGCGCCGAACCATGCCAGCATCTGGGTGCATGCGGGACCGGCTTGCACGTGCGTGAAATCGATGATCTTGATGCCTTTGAGTGGTTTGTCGCTCAATTGAGTTCTCCTTGATGGCTAGTCTTGATTACTTTTTCATCGCCGCGCTTTGCGGATTCAGATTCGTCAGGCGACCGCTTTCCGTGCCGGCCGCTTCGTCGATCACTGCGTTGATCAGCGTCGGTTTGCCCGACTTGATCGCTTCTTCGAGTGCATGCGTGAGTTCTTCCGGCGTGGTCGCGTTGAAGCCGATCCCGCCGAATGCCTCGATCATCTTGTCGTAGCGCGCGTTCTTCACGAACACGGTCGGCGCGACGTCCTTGCCGCCGGTCGGATTCACATCGGTGCCGCGATACACGCCGTTGTTGTTGAACACGATGGTGCAGACCGGCAAGTCATATCGGCAGATGGTTTCGAGTTCCATGCCGCTGAAGCCGAACGCGCTGTCGCCTTCTATCGCGACGACCTGCTTGCCGCTCGTCACCGCCGCGCCGATCGCGAAGCCCATGCCGATGCCCATGATTCCCCAGGTGCCCGAATCGAAACGCTTGCGCGGCTCGTACATGTCGATGATGCTGCGCGCATAGTCGAGCGTGTTCGCACCTTCGTTGACGACGTTGATATCGGGCCGCGTCTTCAGCACGTCGCGGATGGCGCGCAGCGCGCTGTGGAAATTCATCGGCGACGGATTCTTCGCGAGCGTGGCCGCCATCTTTTCGAGGTTCTTGTTCTTGCGCTCGTTGATCGCACCCGTCCATTCGCTCGACGGCTTCGGGAAGCCCGCGTCCATGCCCGAGACGAGCGCCGACACGCACGAGCCGATGTCACCGATCACCGGTGCGGCGATCGCGACGTTGCTGTCGATTTCGGTCGGCGAAATGTCGATCTGCACGAATTGCTTCGGCGCCGCGCCCCAGGTCTTGCCCTTGCCGTGCGCGAGCAGCCAGTTCAGACGCGCGCCGATCAGCACGACGCAATCCGCTTCCTGCAACACGAACGAACGCGCCGCCGACGCCGATTGCGCATGCGTGTCGGGCAGCAGGCCCTTCGCCATCGACATCGGCAGATACGGAATGCCGCTCTTCTCGACCAGCTCGCGAATCTGCGCATCGGCCTGCGCGTATGCCGCGCCCTTGCCCAGCAGAATCAGCGGACGCTTCGCCTTCTTGATGACGTCGAGCGCGCGCTTCACCGAATCCGGCGACGGCAACTGGCGCGGCGCGGCATCGACGACCTTCACGAGCGATTGCTGGCCTTTGAGCGCGTCGATCGTCTGCGCGAGCAGCTTGGCGGGCAGATCGAGATACACGCCGCCCGGGCGGCCCGACACGGCCGCGCGGATCGCACGCGCAACACCGATGCCGATGTCTTCCGCATGCAGCACGCGATAGGCGGCCTTCGCATACGGCTTCGCTGCGTTGAGCTGATCCATCTCTTCGTAATCGCCCTGCTGCAGATCGACGATCTCGCGCTCGCTCGAGCCGCTGATGAGGATCATCGGGAAGCAGTTGGTGGTTGCGTTGGCGAGCGCGGTCAGCCCGTTCAGGAAGCCCGGCGCCGACACGGTCAGGCAGATGCCCGGCTTCTGCGTCATGTAGCCGGCGATCGCCGCCGCATTGCCCGCATGCTGCTCATGGCGAAAACCGATGAAGCGCATGCCTTCCGCCTGCGCAAGTCGCGCGAGGTCCGTGATTGGAATGCCGACAAGGCCGAAGATCGTGTCAATGTCGTTCAGCTTCAGCGCATCGATGACGAGATGGAAACCGTCGGTCGTTTGCGGCGCCTTCACTTCAGCGGCTTCCTGTGTTCTTGCCTCGAGTACGTCTGCCATTTGTCTCCCCCAGAGGGCCGGTTATGTTGGTGATATACTAGATACCAGATATCGTATTTGTCAAAGCTTAATTGCGGTTTCGGGACTAGGGTGAACCAGAAGAACATCGGTCACGCGTCCCACGCATCGCACGCGTAAGAACCTGCTTCAATCGAGAAAGTCGCAATGGGCCTCGACGAACGCGGCAAGCTCGAGCGAATGCTCTTTCACGAGCTTCTCGGCCAGCTCCGAATCGCGCATCTCCAGCGCTTCGATAATCCGCATGTGATCGACGATCGAACGCGACGCGCGGTCGCTTTGCGGTAGCGTCACTTTGCGAATGGCACGCACATGGGCGAAGACGTTCTTGATCGTGTCGAAGATGACTTGCGACTTGGATAGCCGCACGATGGCCGAATGAAACGCGATGTTCGCTTCCGAGTACTCGTCGATATTTTCGGCAGGCGTCGAGTCGCGAAAATGGTCGAACATCTTGCGAAGCCCGGCGATCTCCTCGTCGGTTGCGCGCTGGATCGCGAGTTGCGCCGCCGCGCTTTCCAGCGCGGCCCACATGTGAATCATCTCGACGATCTCGCGCCGGGTCTTGCGCAAGATATAGACGCCGCGACGCGATCCGGAGCGCAGGAAGCCCTCCTGCTGAAGCAGCACCATGGCTTCGCGGATCGGCGTGCGCGACACGCCGAGCGCTTCCGTCAGCTCCTTTTCGTCGAGACGAATTTCTCTCTGCGAGTGGTAGATATCTGCTTCGGCGATCAACTGCCGCAGTTTCACGTACGCCTGATCGCGAAGCGAGGTGGCGGCGCTGATGGGCTCCAACGACAACTTCAGTCCGCCGGCGCAGATCCCGGCCCCCTCCAGAGTTTGAGTTTCAGATGACATTGGCTGCTCGATTCCCGATTTGCGGATGTGCCCTGGTCGATGCCCGAGCGCCGTCCCGCTTGTTAGATCGCCATATCGACCGCATTCCGGTACGCGACGGTCCGAACCTTTCGCGCGTCTGCGATTGACTCTCCATCTCTGGTCCATGCAGCGCAGGCCGACCGCGCGCAGTGGTTTGCAGTGGTGTGATATACAAGATACTACATTCCGAATGTCATCGGATTGGTAGAAACGCTGATAACGCGCTCATGCGCGGCGTCAGGTGGGTAGGAAGGGATTCGAGAAAGCAGGAGGGAGCGCTCAGACGCGCCGACATCGCGGCACGCGTGCCGGCGTGGGCAATTGCGCGCGTTGGCACTCGCTTGTCATCGCAGGCCCTTGGCGGGCTTCGGTGACCATGCGAGTGCCGGCGACGCTATGGGCGGTAGGACAGTCGAGCCACAGTCGCGATGCCGCGCGAACGCGGCAGGCGAAGCCGGCCGATGCGGAGGGCACGCTCACGCGTGCCCCGAGTCTTCATCGGGCTGACGATTTGCTCGGCGCGTCCGTCCAGTCGGTCTGGAAGGACAAGTCGATGGACGGATGCGACGACGTCTGCGTAACCGTGTTCTCTATCCAGCGGCGGCGCATCGGCGCGAGCACGAACTTCGCGCACACGCCCGCCGCGATCGATGTGATCGCGGTGGCGATGAACACCGTGTTCCATGAGCCGAACGACGCGAGCACCGACGCGAGCGGCACCATCATGGAAGCCGTCCCCTTGGCCGTGTATAGCGTGCCTGCGTTCGCGGCGGCGTACTTGCTGCCGAACGTGTCCGCGCAGGTCGCGGGGAAGATCGAGAAAATCTCGCCCCAGCACAGGAACGTCAGCGCCGCGAACAGCATGAACATGTAGGGATTCTGTCCGAACTGCATCAACCCGAGCAGCGCGACGCCTTCGCCCAGAAAGATGATGAACATGGTGTTCTCGCGGCCGATCTTGTCCGAGATGAAACCGCACAGCGGACGCGTGAAGCCGTTGCACAGGTTGTCGATGGACAGCGTCATCGCGAGCAGCGGCAAGGTCGCGCCGAAGAGGCTCACCGGCATGCTTGCGAAGCCGTATTCCTTGGCGATCGGTCCGAACTGCGCGGTGGCGATCACGCCTCCCGCCGCCACCGCGACGAACATCGCGTACAGCACCCAGAAGATAGGCGCTCGCACCATCTGTCCGGTCGTATAGTCGATCTTGGTCGCCACGATGCGCCTGGCCGGCACGATGTTCGCCGGCGGCTTCGGCCGCACGAGCAACAGCGCGAGCACGAAGATGACCGCGCCCTGCAGAATGCCGAAGAACATGAACGCGCTTTCGTAGCCCGAGCTCTGGATCATGTTCGAGATCGGGATCACGGTAACCGCTGCGCCCGCGCCGAAGCCCGCGGCCGTCAGACCGGCCGCGAGGCCGCGCTTGTCCGGAAACCACTTCAGAGCTGTGCCGACGCACGTGCCGTACACGCACCCTGCGCCGATACCCGCGACCACCGCCGCGATGTACAGATGCATGAGCGTGGTGGCATGTGCGTCGATGACCCAGCCGATCGCCGCGCAGATCGCGCCGCCCATCACCACCGGGCGCGGCCCGAACTTGTCGACGAGCCAGCCCTCGACGGGCACGAGCCATGTCTCAGTGACGATGAAGATGGTGAACGCGGTTTGAATCGCCGCCTGTCCCCAGTGGTGCTTTGCGTCCATGGGCATCACGAACAATGTCCACGCGTACTGGAAATTGGCGACGAGCCCCATGCAGACAATGCCGATCACCAACTGCACCCACCTGTTTTGACGACGTCCGTGCGACTGCCCGGCTACCGCCGTATCTGCGCTTACCATGTCTGTCTCCGTTTATGTGTCATTGCGCTCGTTCGGCGCTTGATGTACTGCTGAAAATCGAGGCGGTGCTCAGGGTAACTACCCGGTCGACACGACATGCGCGTACGCGTGCCGGCCGAACAATCATCCCGAGCGATTCCGAATCGAATCCGGATAATACATGCCAAGGCTTCGTGCGCTGGAGGACAGGCATCGACGTGATGCTGGAGCGCATGGTCGGCTCTATTGGGTGCCGCGCATTCTTCTAAGCCTTACAAGCAGGGGGAAAACACGGAACCATCGTGCGCGAGAAAAACGATAAGGGAAAGTTATAAAAATTTACGATATGAATTCACTATCGTGAATGGATGATGGCGGCCGGTTTCGACGGCGACTGGGTAAGGATGCGTGCAAAGTTCGTACGTTAGCGGTCTGCCATCGCGCAACCGGATCGACATCCGGACAACGACGACTCGCGCCAACGCTCGTGCAGCGTTGCAATATCCGTCGAGCACAGCAGCTTCATCGATTCGCGGATCTCGTCGAGCGGCCAGTCCCACCAGCACATCGCGAGCAGCATGTCGATTTCTTCGTCCGAAAACCGCTTTCGAATCGGCTTCGCCGGATTGCCGCCCACGATCGTGTAGGGTTCGACATCCTTCGTGACGAGCGCGCGACTCCCGATCACTGCGCCATGTCCGATGCGCACACCCGGCATGATCATCGCCTCGGAGCCGATCCAGACATCGCTTCCGATAATCGTGTCGCCAGCGGGTTCGAATGCATCGCGGGCGTCGGCAAATGCCGGTTCGTCCTGCATGTAGAAGAACGGGAATGTGCTGATCCAGTCTTTCCGGTGGCCTTGATTACCCGCCATCATGAACGCCGCGCCGCTTCCGATCGAACAAAAGCTACCGATGATCAACCGGTCCCCGCCTGTGTGATCCGATCCGAGGTAGCGTGCGCAGTCATCGAACGAGTGTCCGTGATAGTAGCCAGCGTAATAGCTGCATCGCCCGACGATGATGTTTGGATTGCTCACCTGCGCTGAAATCGGCTTGCTCCCGAAAGGGCCGTCGAAGTAGTTTTCCATGGAGCGCCACGCTCGCGTGTATTGCGCGCGTTTTCGAGCGCACGGGTTATGGGGAGGACATCGTTTCACCTATCACAGCGACTTTATGCGGCTCGAATTAGATGACGATGAGGACTGCTTGCTCAGGAAGCGGTCAACGCATCGCTCGTGTCGACCTTCGGCCCGACGACGGACCGAAGTTCGTGTTCTTGGTGAAACCATCCCGCGACACCTAGCTGAACATTTCCGGCCGCAAGTCGCTCACTTCGATGATCACATCGGCCGGCAGATTTGCGCGCCGTGCCGCGGCGCGGATAGCCTCGACATTGGGTGCTTCATACAGGCAATACGTCTTTTTCTTGTCCGCGCTGAGAAACGAGAAAAGCCACTCGACGCCTTCCTCGTCGTTGATCCGCTTCACCGTGGCCGCACTGTCGTTGGTGACCTCCAGTTGTTCCGCGAAATTACGTTCGATCATGAAACGTGGCATGGCATCCTCCGCGTGTTTCGACAGCCCATCGCGCGTCAAACTGCGCGCTGGCTGCGCTAGTTTCCGGTCCTTGCGCCCGTCCGCGCACCACCGATGCGTTCGACGAGGGCGAACATCCTGAGTTTCCTGGCTTCGGTTGCCGCCAGCGCGAGCAGGTTTTGCGCGCGTGCGCCATCTCCGATGCGATTGCGCGCCGCCAGCATGAGCGCGTATTCGTGCCGGTCATGCGCGAGCCAGGGCCACGCGCGCAAGCGTTCGTCCATCTGCAGCGCGTACTCGAAATGCTGTTCGGCGTTAGACCAGTCGCCGAGCGCATGGGCCAGCATGCCGAGAAACCGCGCTGCCGATCCGCAGCAAAGCGTAAACACCGGCACCGTGACGACCTGATCCCGGAACGGCAGCAGAAGGGCGTAGATCCGCTCGGCATGTTCGACGTCTCGCAGGCGTGCGGCCACTTCCGCCAGATAGGCCAGCGTGACCAGCCGCTTGCTGTCCACGGGGACGCCGTACTCCGATTCCGCAAGCCGGTCGAGGTTGTCGCGGGCCTGCGCCGCGAAGCCGAGATCGCTACAGATCAACATGAATCCCGGGCGCCACGTCGAATCCTCGGAATGCGCGTCGTCGATAAAGCGCTTGAAGATCGGCGCGACTTCGGCGAGCCGGCCTTGTTCGCGGCGAATCGAGAACATCTGCATGCCGTAGACGCCGGTTGCGAGATTCGCGTCGGCGCTCTGCGCCATCTGCAGCGACTCGCGCGTCCTGCGCTCCGCCTCGGCGAAATCGCCGACGAGTATGGCCCGCATCGCTTGCGCGCCGGTCACGCACCACTTGTCGACGAAGTGCTGTCCGCTCGCGGCAATCTGCCGATATCGCTCCAGCGCGCTTTCGAACGCGTCTGCCTCGCCGATCTCCAGGTATCCGGCAAGACATCGGGCGCATGCATGACCGATGGTGTGCGTGTCGCCCAGCGTTTCCGCAATCTGCCTCAGCTCCAGCAACACGCCTTTACGCTGTGCAAACCGGTTCGCGGACAACGGGACCGCACCGACATGCATCAACTCGCACGCCAACGCGTCGAAAAGGCTTGGCAGATCGTTCAGACGTCGTGCGAGCGCGACGGCCTCGCCGGCAAGTTCGCTGCCTTGCTCGCGTGCGCCTGTCATATGAACGGTGCGCACGAGCCGACTCAACAAGCGGCAACGCTCGACCGATTCCTCCGCGCCGGTCTCGGCGAGCGCCTCTTCCAGCAACGCGAGCGATGCATTGCCGGAGCCTTCGAGGAAGGTCTCGGCGGTGTCGAACTCCAACGCTGCCTGCACGAGATGCGAAGTGAGCTTCTGTTCGCGGGCGATTCGAGCCGCTTCCCGGAAGGTCGCGATCGCCTCGCGTCGCGCCTGCCGAAGCTCTGCCCTGCCTCTTGTCAGCAGCAACGGCAGGATGCGAGCGGCCTGCTCGGGCTCGCCGCGGACGCATCGCCTGACGAGTTCGAGTCCGCGCTGCGCATGGGCGATGGCTTCGTCGTAGGCGGCGCCCGCGAGCGCCCGCTCGCCCGCGCGCTGCCAGTAGCCGATGGCGCGTTCCGGCAATTCAGCGGCGGCGAAGTTCTGTGCGATCAGTTCGGGCTGCCGCTCGACGATGTCCGGATAGTGTTCCTCGAGCGCGGCGGCGATGAGCGCATGGTAGTGCCGCCGGCGCGCAAGCAGAAGCGATTGATATGCGATCTCCTGAATCAATGCATGTCGGAACATATAGGCATCGTCGTCGACGCGTTTCCCCGCGGCGGGCACGATGATATCGGCCGCGATCAGACGGTCGAGCGCTTCCTGCAGTTCGTTCTCCGACCTGGACGCGATCAGGCCGAGCAGCTTCGCGCCGAACTCGCGTCCCACGGTGGCGGCGACCTGCGCGGTCTCCTTGACGGCCGGCTCGAGCCGGTCGAGCCGCGACAGCAACGAGCCCTGCAGCGTGTCGGGAATCGCGATCGTCCGCGCCGTGCCTTTGAACTCGTAGCTCATTCCGGCATCCTGCAACGAATCGCCCTGGAGAACGGCCTTGATCAGTTCTTCCACGAAGAGCGGCACGCCGTCCGTCTTGGAAACGATCTGATCGAGCACGAGAGCGGGAAGCCGCTTGCCGCCCGTCAGCCGCTCGATCATCGCCACACTGTCGCGGCGTGACAGTCGATCGAGCTTGAGTTGTACGAGATGCGGAAAAGTCCATCCCGGTTCGAACTCCGGCCGTGCGGTTAGCAGAACGAGGAGTCTCGCGGACATCAGCCGTTCGATCACGAGCCGAACGAATTCGAGCGATGACGGATCGATCCAGTGCGCGTCTTCGACCACGACGAGCACAGGCTGAACGCGCGTCGACGCTTCGAGCATGGCGACCAGCACGTCCAGCGTCCGGCGCTTGAAGGAAGGCGAAGAGGTGTCGACGGCCGGATCGCGCGTGGCTGCCGGTACGCCGAGCAGGTTGGCAAGCACGAGAAACGTTTCGTCGGCATCGAGTCCGAGTCTCGCGATGCCTGACTGCAGCCGCTCGCTGTCCGATCTATCCGGGCCGTCCGACGCATCCGGCACGTCCGCGCCGACGCCAAACGTGCGCTGCAGCCAGCGCAGCACGGGCCAGAAAGGACTGTTGCGATAGTAAGCGGAGCAATGAAGCGGGACGATCGCATGCGACTCCTCATCGATGCTGTCGCACAGCGCCCGAAGCACACGGGATTTTCCGATTCCCGGTTCGCCGGTCAGCAGCATGCAGCGCATTTCGCCTTCGACGCTCTGCTTCCAGCGCTGCCGGATCATGTCGAGTTCCGCGTTTCGGCCGATGAGCGGGGTGATGCCTCGGACCGCCCTGATCTCGAAGCGATTCGTCGCATCGGACGGCGCGAGAATGCGCTGGACCCGTACCGGACCGGTGATGCCCTTCAATTCCCGGCAGCCGAGGTCTTCGAGCTTGAACGATCCTTCGATCAGGTGCTGGGCAGTCGGCCCCACGACGATTGCATCGGGCGGCGCGAGCGCCTGCAGTCTCGCGGCGATGATCGGCGCTTCCCCGACGATCGCCTGCTGATCCAGCGAAGATCCCGCGCCCACCGCGCCCGCGACGACGAGCCCCGCTTCGATTCCGATCCGCACCCGCAGGCGCACGCCATATTCGGTCTCGACGCGATCGTTCGCCTCGCGGAGCGCCGCGATGGCGGAGAGCGCGGCGAGCACCGCGCGTATGGCATCGTCCTCGTGCGCGTTCGGGTAGCCGAAATAGACGAGCAGGCCGTCGCCGATATACAGCGCGATATGCCCTTCATGCGCTTCGATTGCGCGTGCGCAGGCTTGATGATAGCCGCCCAGAAGGCGTCGCATGTCTTCTGGATCGAAGCGCTCGGCGAGCGCTGTCGAGTCGATGAGATCGACGAACATCACCGTGACTTGCCGCCTCTCGGCCTCGACAACGCTGCGTGCCGGCGACCGGGACGAGTCTGCGCGATCTTTCGGCCGCCCGAGCGCATGTCTGTGCGTGCCGGTCAGACTCGCGAGCCCTTTGGCGAGCCGCTTACGGTCGCCGAGCGTGAGGCCGAGTTCCTTCAGGTCGCCCTCGGAAAGATCCCCGAGCACATCCCAGTCGATCCCTTGCGAGATGAACTTCGCAGCATGAGCGCCGAGGCCAATCTGCGCCAGCCATGTCGCCAGATCGTCGGTCATCGCTCAATCTCTGCTGTCGGTCCGGCTTCATCATCCGCGTGGCAGGGCGACTTGTCACGCGCCGCCGCGACCGTTTCGGGGAAAGTCAGGACACGCGCATGGCGACCGGACTTCTTAAGTATGTGAGTAACGTTGCGCGAGACATGAACCGTACCGCGCCGCGCGCGTGCCTCAGGCGACGTAGGCGTGCTGCGCGACGATCCATGCCGACCACGCGATAAGCGCTACGCCGAGCGGTTTGCCGATGTATGCGCCCCAGCGCAGATTCTTTTCGGCCGCCATGATCGCGCCCAGCGCCAGCATCCAGCCGACGCTTCCTGTGCCGACCGCGAACATGAGCAGCATCAGCGCCCAGCAGCAACCGATGCAGAAGGCGCCGTGATTCATGCCGAGCAGGAAGCTCTCGCGGCGCGCGCTGCGGCCCCGCCAGTGCCCGGTGATGAACATCAGCGGCGAGCGGCATCGGTCGAGACATCGATGCTTGAGACTGCTGAACTGATAGACGCCCGCGACCGCGACGATCGCGGCGCCGATCAGCCATGCGTTCGCGAGCAGCGTCGGTGACTGATCCGCAAGTCGATGAAGCGCCGCATCGAACCCATGCGCGACGAGGCCGAACAGCGCCCACATCGTCGCGTAGCCGACGATCAGCAACGCCATCAGCGCATGGCGGTTTTCACGCGCGATGGTCATTCGCCTGAAGTTGTCGAACAACAGGAAGGCGGTCGGCAGCATCATCGCCGCGATCATCAGGAGCCATGCGACGCTGTGCAGCAGCGCGACGATCGTCGGACTCGCGCCCGGCACCGCGTCGCATATCGCGCCGAGGACCGGCACGTCGATCCAGTTCGCGTGTCGCAGATAGCGTGCATAGGGGCCCGCGTCCCACATCCATAGCGCGATCCACGCGCCGATCGTCAAAGCGGCGAAGAGCGGCGCGAAAAGCCACGAGCGCTGGCGCGTGTTCACGACGCGAAGCTGAACGATCCCTGAATGGCGTTATGCCCCGTCAATGCGAGATCGAGACCGAGTGTCGCGTGCCGCAGGCGAAACGCGTTCGCCTTGCCGACGAAGGCCGGCGATCCGGGTATCGTCGAAAAAATGCTTTCGACCAGTTTGGTCGGCTCGCCGGTCGGGCCGCGATACGGCTCCATCTCGGCTTCGATGGTTTCGCCGACCTTCATCCTGCCTTTGCCGTCGGTGACGGAGTAGTCGATTGCAGCCCGTTCCACCGACACGATTTCGCCGATCAGCTTCACGATATCCGCGAGCGGCCCGCCGCGCTCGCCACGATGAACGCTCACGAGGGCGTCGAATTGCGCATCGCTCGCGCGCTCGTCGACAAACATCGCGACACGCCAGCCGCCTTTGAGCACATTGCCCGGGATGAACGCGGCGAACGCGACCGTCATGCCCGATACATCGACGCCGTCGATCGATCCTTGCTCGTAGTGATATGCAAGCGCGCTACGGCAGATGCCGTTGTCGGGATCCTCGCCGATCCAGCACGGGCACAGGACCTTGCACTCGCACACTTCGAGGATGCTGCCAACCAGTTTGTAGCTCATTTGCGCCTCCACCGCCGGTTGAATCCGGCCGGGAAGAACATCGCCGGACATGTTTTGTTGTAGGCGTTAAGGAGGCAAGAAGCAAAGGGGGCGGGGAACGTGCATGAGTGAAGCGGCTCATACATCGGGGGGCTGCAAGTCGAACCAAGCCGACGTCAGCCAGGCGTGTGTGGTGTAACGAATAGAGCCCGACGCCCGACGCCGATACTTTTCCAGAGAGCAGGCTCCATCGCCGCCCGTACGGAATTTTCGCCTGTCGAGCGCGGCGCTTATCGGCGTCAACGAACGAACAAGAACACGCATGCCTATGCTGAACAAATACGTCTGCGACAATTCGCAGGTCCAGATTGGCCTCGTCACGCAAGGCCATATTCCGACCATCGAGCGCATGCTGGAAGGCGGCGCGCTATGGCGTGACATCGGGCACGCGATCAACTGGGACCCGGCGATCGCGGCCCAGCACTACGCCCATTACGCCTTCGAACAACTCAAGCGCCTGCGCCGCGAACTGGAGACGCACGGAATGCTCGGCGTGCTCGCCGCCGAAGCCCCGTCGCAGTGATCGCTCTGTAGCGCCGCCTCGGTTCGCCAGGCGCGCCTCCGGCGCCGCACGCGAACCAGACCGCGCGGACTTGTCGTGGACAGCACCGCGCGATCCGCACAGCAATGCACGTTCGCTTTCGCTAATGCGACGATGGAACGGAGGGCGGAAGCCCGAAGTGCGTCTTCACGTCCCTCACGCCCGGCACATTCTCGGCCGCAACGCGGATCGCGCAGCCCTCTTCCGAGCCGACGACCGGGCCCCAGAGATGCACGGTTCCGTTTTCGACGGTGACGTTTTCCCGCGCGAGCGCCCAGGGATGGTCCTTCATGGCCGCGAGCACGTCTTCGCGGATCGCGTTATCGCCGCTCTCCGTTGTCGTGGGCACTTCGGGCGCCATGGTCACGAGCGCGCGAATCAGATTGGCCCGGCTCACCACGCCGACGATCTTGCCGTCGCGCATGACCGGCACGCGTTTGATGCGCCGACGATCGAGCAGTTCGGCGATATCGGCGACGGAACATGTTTCGGTCACCGTCGAGACGTCGGTGGTCATCACATCCCTGACCTTCCTCGCGTGCTCCTTCACATACTGGCTCGCGAGTTCAGTCGTCGACGCGGCGAGCTCGAGCCACCACGCGCGCTGTTTGACGCCCGTCCCGATCTCCGCGCGACGCATGAGATCGCCCTCCGTGACCATACCGAGCAATTTGCCGGACTCGTCGACCACGGGCATGCCGCTGATGCCGGCGAACACCATCATCCCCGCCGCGTGCCGTATTGACATGTCCGGACTGGCCGTGATGATCGAAGTCGTCATGATGTCGGAAGCTCGCACGTTTATCTCCTTCAGAGAAGTCATCGTTGTCTGCTACGACGGTGAATCTGTCGTCCGTGAGTTGCGCGCTCGATTCCAGAATCATCGCGCCGGAAGACCACCTGTGACAAGCAGACCTGCGATGAACGTGGCATCGAGCCGCCGTCGACTGACTGGCACCGCCGAAACCCTGTCGCCAGGCGGGAGGGCCAGTCATCGATTCCGCATCAATTGCGTCATTCGTTTCAGTTGAGCCATGCGCTCGGTCGCTTTGGCGCGGCGCCCGTCAAGGCGTTGGCGTATGCAGACGGCCGTCGTCGCCGAGCACGAGACCTTGCCACGTCGCGGGCTTGCCGGAGATTTCCCAGGCCAGAATCTGTTGCGGCGTTCTGCCGATGCCGCCACGCACGCTCGCGAGCGTCGCGCTGTCGAGTTCCTTCGTCGTGGGCAGGTCTTTGATGGTCAGTGCGCTCATCGTGGTCTCCTTCGGTGGCGTGGCCAGCCGGCCGGCGGGCTCGTGGCTTCAAAATGCACGGAGCATGCCAGGCGCGCGAAGCGCGTCGCGGCGGCACGATGCACGCGCCGCCGCCGCAAGGGGACCAACAATTGCTCGCGGAATGTTGGCCCGGAACACACCGCGATACGATCGCGTCGTCATGGTGGCGCGTCAGGCGTCGGGCGCGGGCGGCCGCATCGCCTCGTGACACGCCTGCAGATCGGCCATGAACGCCTTCAGGATCGATGGCACGGCCGCGCCGCGCCGCGTGATCGCGCAGAACGGCCACGCGCCGCCATAGCGCCCGGCGCAGATCCGCCGCATGTCGCCGCTCTCGACCCAGCGGGCCGCATAGTGATTGGGCAGAAATCCCACATACGTTCCCGACAGAATGAGGATGGCCTGCGCCTCGACGTTGTCGACGGTGGCCGCCGCCTTGCTCGCGCTCAGCATCCGCAGATCGTGCTGCTGAAAGTAGCCCCGCGCCACGATCCGGCTCTCCGCGATCTTCTCGGAGGACACGTCGGCATCGAACGCGCGCGCATAGAGCGGATTGCCCTTGCCGCAGTAGAGGCCGTCCGGTTCGGCGTAAAGCTCGGCGTAGCTCAGGCCCGGCACATGAATCGGAAAGTGGCCGATGGCCACATGGAGCCGGCCATCCAGCACGCGCTCCTCTAGCTCGGCGGGCGAGCCGACATAGACATCCACGTGCACGTCGTGTCCGCGCGACACGAACTTCTGCAGCGCATGCGGCAGCGGCGAGATCTTGTCCGAGACCGTATTGTCGATGGTCCCGAGATAGAGCTTTCCCGAGATGTGCTTCTTGAGCGCGTCGGTATCCATGCAAAACGCCTCCACGGCGATCTGCAGCCGCTGCGCCGCTTCGTAGGTCGCGATGCCATGCTCGGTCAGCCGGAAGCCGCCCCGCCCCCGTTCGCACAGCTTGAGACCGAGACGGGTTTCGAGCGTCGTCATCTGCTCGCTGATGGTCGACTGGCTGACGTTCAGGCTCGCCTGCGCGGCCGAAAATCCGCCGCATCGCACCACGGCCATGAACACCCGCAATAGCTTGAGGTCCACGTCCTGCAACTGGGTCATCGGGTTGCGCCTCCCTGCGCCGTTGCTTCGGAAATTCCGATGTGAATATCCGATACTCGTGATTTTTACGCCCGCCGTTCCTGTTCATAGTTTCTCAAAACAACGCGCAGGCCCAGCCTGCGGTCCATCTTGACAGAACAGGAGATGCAGATGCAGGGCAACAGCTATGAATCCGGGCGGCTCAATCTGCCGTTCGTCGGTCATTGCACCTTCGCGAAGTCGCCGGTGTGCCTCGACTGGAACCGGATCGACGCCGATGTGGCGATCCTCGGCGCGCCGAACGACATGGGCACGCAGTGGCGCTCCGGCGCACGCTTCGGGCCGCGCAGCATTCGCGAGGCGTCGACGCTGTTTTCATTCGGGCACGCGGGCGCCTACGACCACGAAGACGACGTGCTGTATCTGAGCCGCGACCAGTTGCGCATGGTCGACGTCGGCGATGCCGATATCGTGCACACCGACATGGCGAGCAGCAACGCGAACATCGAGCTCGCGGTGCGCAAGATTCTCGCGTGCGGGGCGATGCCCGTGACACTGGGCGGCGACCATTCGATCCACGCGCCGGTGATCAAGGCGTTCGAAGGGAAGGGACCGATTCATATCATCCACTTCGACGCGCATCTGGACTTCGTGGACGAGCGTCACGGCGTGCGCTACGGGCACGGCAATCCGCTGCGGCGCGCCTCGGAGATGGCGCATATCGTCGGCATGACGCAGCTCGGCATTCGCAACGTGTCGTCGTCCAACCGTGACGACTACGACGCGGCGCGCCGTGCGGGTTCGGAGATCCTGTCGGTGCGCGACGTGCGCCGGCTCGGCACCGAAGGCGTTCTCGCGCGGGTTCCCGAAGGCGCGGCCTACTATATAACCATCGACATCGACGGCTTCGACCCATCCATCGCGCCCGGTACGGGCACGCCGAGCCACGGCGGCTTCCAGTACTACGAGGTGCTCGAAATCATCCAGGCGCTCGCCCGACGCAGCCGTGGAAACATCGTAGGAATGGACCTCGTCGAAGTCGCCCCCGCCTACGATCCCGCCGGCGTCACGCCGATTCTCGCCGCTCAACTGCTGATGAATTCGATCGGCTTCATCTTTCACGAGCGCAGCAAGGCCAGACGATAGAAGACGCGCCTGCAACCTGGCAGTTCACATCGACATTCACGGGGCTCGCCTTCGAAGCCCCGGATATCAGGAGACGACGTTGGATACCCTTGTCAGCAACTATCTGGCGCAGTTCGGCGTTCAGGAAGCCACCGCGCGCTTTCTGAACAAGCCGCAGAAAATGTTCATCGGCGGCGAGTGGGTGCCGGGCGCCGCGGGCGAGACCCTCGATGTGGTCGAGCCATCGACCACGGGCCTCATCACGCAGATTCCGCTCGCCACGATCGAAGATCTGGACCGCGCGGTGCGCGCGGCGCGTGCGCAATTCGACGGCGGTCCGTGGCGCAAGCTCAAGCCGCTCGAACGGGAGCGTCTGCTGCATCGGCTCGCCGATCTGATCGAAGCCAACGCGACCGAGCTCGCGGAGATCGAATCCATCGACATGGGCAAGTCCGCCTCGCAGGCGCGGGATGTCGATGTGCAAGGCACCATCGACACATTCCGCTACTTCGCCGGCTGGGCGTCGAAGCTGCATGGGCGCACCGTCGAGCCGTCGCTGCCCGGCGACTATGTCGCCTATACGCGCAAGGAGCCGGTCGGCGTGGTCGGCATCATCGTGCCGTGGAATTTCCCGCTGCAGACCATGGCGTGGAAACTCGCCGCCGCCCTCGCCGTGGGCTGCACGGCCGTCATCAAGCCGGCCGAGCTCACGTCGCTGTCGACGCTGCGCTTCGCCGAACTGGTGCAGGAAGCGGGCATCCCCGAAGGCGTCGTCAATGTCGTGACGGGACGTGGCGCCGTGATCGGCGCGGCGCTCGCGCGTCACCCCGGCATCGACAAGCTCACCTTCACCGGCTCGACCGACGTGGGGCGCAACGTGGGACAGGCGGCCGTGAACGATATCCGCCGCGTGACGCTGGAACTCGGCGGCAAGTCGCCGGTGCTCGTGCTCGACGATGCAGACGTCGACGCCGCCGCGCGCGCCGTCGCCAACGGCATGTTCTTCAACTCGGGCCAGGTGTGCGACGCCGGCACGCGCGTGTATGTGCAGCGCAAGATCCACGAGCGCTTTCTCGCGGCGCTCGTCGACTACACACGCACGCTGAAGATCGCGCCCGGCCTCGATCCCGATTGCTTCATCGGTCCGCTGGTGTCGGCGCAGCAGAAGGAACGCGTGACCGCGTATATCGACATGGGGCGGCGGGAAGGGGCCGAGCTCGTCTACGGCGGACGCAGGCGGGATGAAGCCGGGTACTTCGTCGAACCCGCGATCTTCGCCCATTGCCGCAACGCGATGAAGATCGTCCGCGAAGAGATCTTCGGGCCCGTGCTGGTGAGCTCGCCCTTCGACGACCTGAGCGAAGCCGTGCAGCTCGCCAACGACTCCCCCTACGGTCTCGCCGCGGCCATCTACTCGAACGACGTGAATCGCATCCACACGCTGGTGCCGCAACTGCGCGCGGGCAGTGTCTACGTGAACGCGCACAGCACGATCGACCCGGCGATGCCGTTCGGCGGATTCAAGGAATCGGGCTTCGGCAAAGACCTCGGGATGGAGCAGCTCGACCATCTGACCGAGACGAAGGCCGTCTGGATCACGTTGCACTGAGCGCTTTTCCCTCTCACGGCATCAGCTTACTGATCGAGGTATGCGATGAAATCGTATGAAAGCGCCGCGGACGCACACGCGCAGACGGGCGAGCACGGAGCGATAGAAGGTCATTCGATCGACTTCATTCCGGAACACGAACGAACGGACCGGCTGTCCCGTCAGGGCCCCTTCTGGTTCCTCGGCAACTTCACCTTCTTCACGATGACGATAGGCTTCGTCGGGCCGAGCGTGGGCCTCACGTCGTGGTGGACGACGGTCGCCGGCACGCTCGGCATCATGTTCGGGACGCTGTTCATGGCGTTCCACGGCTCGCAGGGCCCGCATCTCGGCTTGCCGCAGATGATCCAGTCGCGCGCGCAGTTCGGCTATCGCGGCGTGGTTCTGGTGTTGCTCGCCACCTTGTTCGTCTTCGCGGGCTTCAATATCGTCAATCTCGTGTTGATGATGCAGGGCCTCAAGACGCTGTTCGGCTGGGATCCGTTCAGCATCGCTCTCGCGGTCACCGTGCCCGCATCGGTGCTCGCCGTGCTCGGCCACGACTGGATGCATCGCAGCTTCAAGTGGGCGCTCTATCTGTCGCTGCCGCTGTACGGGCTCGTCACCGTCGCCGTGCTGATGCACTGGGTTCATGACGTTCCGGCGCCGGCCTTGGCCGCGGGCGCAAGTGCCCCGGCGCCGCTCGGCTTCAACTGGACGGGATTCATCGCCCAGTTCGCGGCGGCCGCGAGCTACAACATCGCCTACGCGCCCTATGTGTCCGACTACTCGCGGTATCTGCCGAAGAACACGCCGGGCGACAAGCTGATCGCGGCGGTGTTCGTGGGCGCATCGCTGTCGGGCGCGTGGATGATCGCCGTCGGGGGCTGGCTCGCCGATCACCTGCATGCAAGCGATGTGCTCGTCGCGCTCAACCAGGTGGGCAGCGATCTCGCGCCGGGGCTCGGCAGCGTGCTCGTCGCGATCACGATACTCGCGTTCCTGCCCGTGATCGCGATGAACATCTACAGCGCGAAGCTGACGGCCATCACCGGCGTCGATTCGTTCAGGAAGCTGCGGCCGACGGTCAGCACGCGCATCGTCGCGGTGCTCTTCGTCGTGTGCCTGCAGCTCGGCGTGGCGTTGAGCATCTACACGTCGGGCAAGGGACTGTCGGTGCTGAACATCTATCTCGTCGTGATGCTCTACTTCCTCGTGCCGTGGACGGCGGTCAACCTCACCGACTATTTCTTCGTCCGCAAAGGCCGCTATGCGATCCTGCACTTCTTCATGCCGCACGGCAGCGTGTACGGCGCGTGGGGTGCGCGTGGCCTGGTTTCCTATGCCATCGGCTTCGCCGCGATGATCCCCTTCTTCTGCATCTTCGATGGTCAGGATGCGGTCTACGTCGGCCCGCTCGCCCGGACCATCGGGAGTGTCGATCTCGCATGGCTGGTCGGACTGCTCGTGTCAGGCATCGCGTACTTCCTGCTCGCGCGCTCGCTCGACATGAGAAAGGAAGAGGCGGTCATCGATCACATCGAAAGAACGCTGCCCCAGTACACGACAGGCGACAAGCGCTTCTAGCCCGACGCGTCATCCACGATTGCAGAAACTGGAAAAGATCAGGAAACGATATGTCCACCGATCAATACGATTACATCATCGTCGGCGCGGGTTCGGCCGGATGCGTGCTGGCCAACCGCCTCACCGAAGACCCGTCCGTGCGCGTGCTCGTGCTGGAGTACGGCGGCAGCGACCGCAGCATCATCATCCAGATGCCGAGCGCCTTCTCGATGCCGATGAACACGAAGAAGTACAACTGGAAGTACCAGACCGCGGCGGAGCCGCATCTCGACGGACGCCAGCTGCATTGTCCGCGCGGCAAGGTGCTGGGCGGTTCCTCGTCGATCAACGGCCTCGTCTATATTCGCGGCCACGCATACGACTTCGACGAATGGGAATCGCTCGGCGCGCGCGGCTGGGGCTACGCGAACTGCCTGCCGTATTTCCGGCGCGCGGAGAGCTACAAGTTCGGCGGCGATCTGTATCGCGGCGAGAGCGGGCCCTTGTCGACGAACAACGGCAACAACATGCGAAACCCGCTCTACGGCGCATGGGTCGAAGCGGGCGCGCAGGCGGGCTACATCAAGACGGACGATTGCAACGGCTACATGCAGGAAGGCTTCGGCGCGATGCACATGACCGTCAAGGACGGCGTGCGCTGGTCCACCGCCAACGCTTATCTGCGACCGGCGATGACGCGGCCCAATCTGCACGTCGTGACCCATGCGATGACGCGCCGGGTGCTGGTCGAAGGCAAGCGCGCGGTCGGCGTCGTCTACGATCAGGGCGGCGTGAGCCATACCGCGCGTTGCCGCGCCGAGGTGCTGATCTCGTCGGGGCCGATCGGCTCGCCTCATCTGCTGCAACGTTCCGGCATCGGCCCGGCAGAGGTGCTGCGCCGCGCGGGCATCGACGTGCGGCACGATCTGCCCGGTGTCGGAGAAAGTCTGCAGGATCATGCGGAGATCTATATCCAGTACGCGTGCAAGCAGCCGGTCACGCTCAACAGCAAGATGGACCCGTTCAGCAAGTTCATGATCGGACTGCGCTGGCTGCTGTTCAAGGACGGGCTCGGCGCCAGCAACCATTTCGAAGCGGGCGGCTTCATTCGCTCGGAAGCGGGTCTGCGCTGGCCGGACATCCAGTTCCATTTCCTGCCGGCGGCGATGCGCTATGACGGCGACAAGCCGCTCAAAGGCCACGGCTTCATGGTGCTCACCGGACCCAACAAGCCGAAGAGCCGGGGGTACGTGCGCGTGAGCGCCGCGGACCCTTACGTGCATCCCGAGATTCGCTTCAACTACCTGGAACGCGAGGAAGACCGCGAAGGGTTCCGGCGTTGCGTGCGTCTCACGCGGGAAATCATCGCGCAGCCGGCGATGGACCCGTTCCGCGATGTCGAGCTCGCGCCGGGGCCGGATGTCCGGACGGACAGTGAGATCGACGCCTTCGTCCGCGCCAATCTGGAAAGCACGATGCACCCGTGCGGTTCGTGCAGGATGGGCGAAGACGCGATGGCCGTGGTGGACTCCGAACTGCGCGTGCGTGGCATGGAGGGGCTGCGCGTGATCGACTCGTCGGTCTTCCCGACCGAACCGAACGGCAACCTGAACGCACCCACGATCATGCTGGCCGAACGGGCCGCCGATCTGGTCAAGGGGATTCCGGCGCTCGACCCTTCGCACGCGGAAGTGGGGCTCGCGGAAGGTTGGGAATCACGGCAGCGCAGCCATCAGCCCAGACGCAAGCTGCATCATGTGTGAATGATGCCCCCCGGCTCGCCGCAGCCGGGTCATTTGCTCAGAGATACTCCACGTTGCCGTCGACGCTGATCGCCTGCCCCGAAATGTGCCGCCCTGCCGGTGATGCCAGAAACAGCGTCATCGCGGCGATATCGTCGACGGTCACCATGCGGCGCAGCGAGATCTTCTGCAGGTACTGCTCCTTCATGTCATCGAAGCCGACGCCTGCCGACTCGGCTCGCGCGGCGATGACCTTGTCCATCCGTTCGCCCTGCACGACGCCGGGCAATACGGCATTGACCCGGATGTTGGCCGGGCCGAGTTCGATGGCCAGCGACTTGACCAGCCCGACGATCGCCCATTTCGTCGACGCATAGGGCGTTCGGAACGCATAGCCCAGCCGGCCGGCGACGGAGGACATCGCGATGATGCCGGGACAATCCGACGTCTCCTTCAGCAACGGCACGGCGCGGCGGAGGAAGTAGTATTGGCTGTTGAGATTCGTCGCGACGGTTCGCTCCCAATCGTCCGGATCGATGGTCTCGATCCCGCCGGTCGGACCCGCGATTCCCGCATTGTTGATGAGCAGATCCAGTCCGCCGAGTCTGAAACGCGCGTCTTCGACGACACGATCGACATGCTCGCGAATGCTCACATCGGCGACGCCGGCGTGCAGCTTCGGGTTTCCTTCCTTGGCGCGATCGACAGCCGACTGGTTCACGTCGCAAATATAGACTTGCGCGTCCGCTTGTACGAATGCGTCCGCGATGGCCGCGCCGATGCCGGACGCCGCGCCCGAGATGAGCACGCGCAGGCCGGGCCTTGGCTTCAGAAGCTCGAATGTATTCATGTGTCGCACCATCGAATGGTCAGCTTTTGCGGGCGTTCAACGTGCCGGAGGCTTCCGCGCCGCCGGCGGGACGCTCCGCCGCGCGGATCGATTTCGCGAGCAGCGGCACCAGCAACAAGCCCAGCACCGACGCGGCCACGACGACGTTGAAGCCCGAGTCGCTTCTGCCGGTCATCGTCTCGGCAAGCCCGAACAGGTAGGGTCCGACGAAGCCGCCCAACAGGCCGATCGTGTTGATGAACGCCAGGCCGGCGGCCGCCTGCACGCCCTGCAAGCGCTTCATCGCGACGGCCCAGTAAGACGGCAGGATGCCGCCCGCGAAGAAGCCGGTGACACCGAGCAGCGTGATCTGCACCGCCTGATTCCGGGTGGCGATGAACGCACACGCACTGACGACAACGCCCGCTGTCAGCACGCCGAGGAAGCCACATTCGTTGCTCACACGGCGATGAATACGCGGCAGCGTCAAGACGCCGATCAGAAACCCGATGCCGACACTGCTCGACAACACGCCGACGAGAATCGGCGACGTCACATGCATCTGCGCGACGATCGATGGCGTGAAGAAGTACAGGCCGACGAACGCCACCTGGTTCAGGAAGTAGATGAGCGCGATGAGAACGGTGGTCGGGCGCTTGAGGGCCGAGAGCCAGTCCGCGGTGGTGAGTTCCGCGTGGCCGTGCGTGTCGATGACGGCATGCGTCTCGAGCGCCTGCGCTTCCTGCGGGGACAGCCACTTGACCTCGGACGGCCGGTTCGGCAGCTTGAAAAACAGCACGACGCCCAACACGATGGTCGGCAAGCCTTCCAGCAGGAACATCCACTGCCAGCCGTGCAGACCGCCGATGCCGCCGAGTTGCATCAGCCCCGCGCCGAGCGGGTTCCCGATGATGAGCGCGACCGAAGGCGCCGTGTAGATCCATCCGACGGCGACCGCCCGGTCTTTGGGCGCGAACCAGAGCGTCACCATGTACATCAGCGCCGGAAAGAGGCCCGCTTCGGCGATGCCCAGCAGCACGCGGAGAGCGTAGAACGACCACTCGCCCTGCACGAACATCATGGCGGTGGATAGCGCGCCCCACGTCACCGCGATGCGCGAAATCCAGGCGCGAGGACCGACCCGATGAGCGGCCAGATTGCTCGGAACTTCGAGCAGGGCATAACCGATGAAAAAGATTCCCGCGCCCAGTCCGTAGGCCGCGGCACTGATGCCGAGGTCCGCGGCCAGCGCGCTCTTCGCCAGCGCCACGTTCGTGCGGTCGATGAACGATAAAAAGTAGATTGCGCACATCAAGGGAATCAGCCTTGCCATTGCCTTGCGCGTCGCAAGCCAATGTGTCTGTCCCAAGCTATGGTCAACAGTAGCGGCAGTCATGACGTCTCCAGAAATTTAAACTGCTCTTCGCTTCTCATATGCGCCCGATGCGCGGGCGCATGCGAAAGGTGATCGGGCCCGCGCGCATCGCGCGAAAGACCCTTTGCTCAAAGACAAACGTGATCGCGTCCCTTGAGCCCGAGGATGGCCCGCGCATCGGCTGGCGTCGCGATATCGAAAGACAGCTCTTCGAGAATGCGGCGAATCTTGCGAACCTGCTCGGCATTCGATTTCGCCTTCACGCCGCGCGACAGGTAGACGCTGTCTTCGAGTCCCACGCGCACATTGGCGCCCATGATCGCGCCCATCGTCACCAGCGACATCTGATGACGGCCCGCGCCGAGAATCGAGAGCCGGTAGTTTTCGCGCCCGAACAGACGGTCGGCCGTCGAGCGCATGACGGCAAGATTCTCCGCGTCCGGGCCTATGCCGCCGAGAATGCCGAAGACGGACTGGATGAAGAACGGCGGCTCGATGAGTCCGATGTCGATGAAATACGCGAGGTTGTACAGATGCCCCACGTCGTAGCACTCGAACTCGAAGCGCGTGCCGTAATCGCGAAACTCGGTGAGGATGTTCCTGATATCGCGGAAGGTGTTCCGGAAGATCATGTCCTCCATGCCTTCGACATATTCCTTTTCCCAGTCGAACCGCCACGAAGCCATCTTCGCCGCGACGGGATGCAGGGAAAAGTTCATCGAGCCCATGTTCAACGAGCACATTTCCGGCCGGGCGACGCGTGCGTAAGCGAGGCGCTCGTCGAGCGTCATGCGCGTGCTGCCGCCCGTCGAAATGTTGATCACCGCGTCGGTCTCCGCCGCGATCGCGGGAACGAACTGCCTGAAGACCTCGGGCGACGGCGTCGGGCGGCCGTCTTCAGGATTGCGCGCATGCAGGTGAAGAATCGCCGCGCCGGCCTCCGCGGCCTCCAGTGCCTGACGCCGGATGTCATCGGGTGTCAGCGGCAGATGCTCCGACATCGACGGCACATGGGCCGACCCGGTAACCGCGCACGTGATGATGACTTTGTTGCTCGAATTGCTCATTCAATGTCCTTCCAGATGCAGCTCGACGGGCGAGCGTCGGCAATGCCGCGGCGCGCCTGGCCGATGGCCAGCGAACGGCGGATGCGGTTGAAATGTCGGGGGGGTGACGCCCGACGCACACGTCGGCGTCGAAGGCCGGCCGGCGACTATGCCGGCGGCGCGGAAAGGGCGTGATGTCGATGTCGCATACCTGTCTCCGATGGGTGCGCGAGTCGCACGATCGCAATGCTGACCCGTCTCTTGTTACGCAAATAGTAGTGGGATACGATCCATCGCGTAAGGTCTTATTCGGACAAGGTGATGTCCCCGCAGGACACGAGGAGGCGCGATGTCGTCGAAATTTCCGTTATTGAACGAGCGCATTTACGCGCCCTACAAGATCGCGGCGTTGGTGGAAGTGCTCGCGGAGCAAGGGATTGCGCCTGAGGACAGTCTGGAGGGAAGCGGCGTCGCGCCCGGCCAGATTTACGATGCGTCCGTCATGACTTCCGTCCGGCAATACGCGGCGGTCTGCCGGAACGCCGTCGCCATGTCCGCTGATCCGCGCACTCCGTTCAAGACCGGAGCGCGCCTGCATCTGGCCGCTTATGGGATGTACGGGTACGCGCTGATGTCGTGTCTTTCGCTGCGAGACTACTTCCGGCTCGGCGTCAAATATCATCGACTCGCCACGCCCACGCTCACCATCGAGTGGCGCGAGCATCCCGACACTTCTGTGTGGACGTTTCCCGATGCGTTCTCGTCGCAATTGCCGCACGACGTGCAGCAGTTTCTGCTCGAACAGCAGTACACGCAGCACGTGACGCACTTGCAGGATGTCGCGGGCAAGCGCTGTCCGCCCATGCAGGCGCGCTTCTCGTATTCCGCGCCGCCCCATGCCGCGATATACCCCGAGTATCTCGGTTGTCCGTGCGAGTTCGACGCGGACGAATGCCAGCTCATTTACGACAGCGCGATACTCGAGGTCAAGCCTCATCTGGCCGACAGGCACTCCGCGGCGCTTTTGCAAGAGACATGCGACAGACTCATCGGACAGGCGAAGACATCGACCGGTGTTTCCGGAGAGGTCTATCAGGTCCTGATGCGCAAGCCCGGCGAGTTTCCGGGCATGGAGACCGTCGCCAGCGCATTGAAGATGACGAGCCGGACGCTGAGACGACGCCTCGAGTCGGAAGGCACGTCGTTCGTCGCCATCGTCGACGATGTCCGGTGCTCGCTCGCCACCGAGTATCTGAAGACGACGAAGCTCAGCACCGACGATGTCGCCATGTTGGTCGGCTTCACGGACACCGCCAATTTCCGCAGGGCGCTCAAGCGCTGGACGGGCAAGGGGCCAGCGGAAATACGGGAGCAGCAGTGACCATCGGCGATCACGGCGATGCGGCGTCCAACGAACTCGATACCGGCTCCGGCCAGGTATTTTCGAAGACGCACTCCGCCCTCGTGCGACGCGCCGCCCAACCTTCGGTCTCGAGCATCGGCGCATCGTAGTAGCGTTGCACGTGCCCTACGCAAAGAATCGCGACGGGTCGCGCGCCGGCTGGCATCTTGAGAAGCGCGGCAACCTCCGCCGGATCGAACAGGGAGACCCAGCCCATTCCCAGTCCCTCGGCGCGCGCGGCGAGCCACATGTTCTGAATCGCGCACGCCACCGATGCGAGATCCATCTCGGGAAGCGTGCGTCGTCCGAAGACATGGTGCTCGCGGCCGTCCATGAGCGCCATCACCAGCACCTCGGCACACTCGCGCAAGCCTTCCACCTTGAGCCGCATGAACGAATCGCGCCGCTCGCCGAGCGCATCGGCGGTCAGCACGCGCTCACGCTCGACCGCGTCCCGCAACCGCGCGCGAAGATCCGCACACGTAATGCGCAGCACGCGCCACGGCTGCATGAAGCCGACGCTCGGCGCGTGAAGCGCGGCGTCGATGAGACGCTGCATCACATCCGGCGAAACCGGATCGCTCGAAAAGTGGCGCATGTCGCGACGTTCGTAGATGGCGCGGTAGACGGCTTCCCGATCCGCCTCGCTAAAAGCTTTTTCCATGGATATCGACAGAGAGTAAATTTGCGCGGCAGGCCGCGAAGTCCTTCGGATGCATCCCGCTACAATGGACAACAGCAACCGGCCGAATGAGGCTAGCCATGCATCTTCCTTTCACTCCGAAAACGCACAGGCGAACTGCCAGATTTCTCGAAGCCGCTCTCTTCAGCGTGCTCCTGCTTTCGCCGCTCTCCATTCTTGCCCAGAATGCAAGTCCGGGTATCAGCTTTTCGACGTCGGAGGCCGGCGCATCACTGCCGGCAGGATGGAAGAATCTGCCGGTCGTAAAGGGAAAGCCGATGACGCGTTATACGCTGGTCCAGGATGGCCGCACGACCGTCCTCCAGGCAGACGCGGATCGGTCGGCTTCCGCGCTGATGCATGAGGGCAATATCGACCTGAACGACACGCCGGTCGTGAGCTGGCGCTGGAAGGCGGAAGGCCCGATCGAGGGCGCCGACAATCGCACCGGATCGAAGGAAGACTCGCCCGCGCGACTCGTGTTCGTCTTCGACGGCGACAAAAGCAAGCTGTCGCTTTACGACCGGGCCAGCATGGAAGTCGCGAAGCGCGTGGGTGGACAGGACCTGCCCTATGCGACGCTGATGTATATCTGGTCGACCTCGGCCGCGCCCGGCAGTGTCATCCCCAACCCGCACACCGGGCGTGTCCAGATGATCGTCGTCTCGGGTCGGCCCGGCGACGCGGGTCAGTGGCAAAGCCTGCGCCGCAACATCGTGGAGGACTATGAGAAGGTCTTTCATGAAGCGCCGGGACGGATCACCGGCTACGGCCTGCTCACCGACACCGACAATACGGCAACGACTTCCCGCGCCTGGTATGGCGACATCCGCTTCATGCCCGACAAGTGATCACTTCAATATCGCTTCGGCAACGCCAGCGAGCGCACAGACCGCGACCACCACGAGCGGCGAGATCTTCCAGCGCGTCAGGAGACAAAAGCCGATCGTCGCGATAGCGAAGTCGATCGCCGAGTGCACTGCGCTGGTCCAGACGGGCGAGTAGAACGCTGTCGCCAGCAGGCCGACGACGGCGGCGTTCACGCCGGACAGGACTGCCCCCATCGACGACCTGGCTCGCAATGCTTGCCAGTAGGGCAGCGCCGCGATGACGAGCAGCAGCCCGGGCAGAAAAATGCCTGCAGTGGCGAGCAACGCCCCGATCCAGTGATGTGGCGTCTCCGCCATGACCCAGCCCAGAAAGGCGGCGAACGTGAAGAGCGGGCCGGGCACTGCCTGTGCGGCACCGTAACCCGCGAGAAAATCGTTCGACGATACCCAGCCCGTTGCGACCGTTTGCTGTTGAAGGAGCGGCAAGACCACATGGCCGCCGCCGAAGACCAGCGCCCCCGAGCGATAGAAGCCGTCGAACACGCTGATCGCGCGGCCAGCGCCCGTTTGCGCCAATGCCGGAAGCCCGAAGAGCAGGACGCAGAAGAGCATCAGCGCGACGCCTCCCGCCGTGCGGGAGATACGGAATTCATGCGTATCGGCTTGTCTGCCGGTCTTGCTCGCCAATGCCGGGGTTCGGCAGAGGATGAAGCCGAGCGCCGCGCCCAAGGCAATCACGATGAGTTGTGCGTACACGGTCGTCAGGACACTGAGAACCGCGAGCGCAACAAGAGCGATGAGCGCACGGTGGCGATCCGGACAAAGGCGCCGCGCCATGTCCCACACCGCTTGCGCCACGACCGCGACCGCGACGATTTTCAGACCATGAATCAGCCCTGCTCCGACCGGACCGCGCAGGCTCGGCGCGACGGCCGCGAACGCGAGCAGCAGCAAGACGGAGGGCAGCGTGAATCCGAACCATGCGGCAAGCCCGCCGAGCCACCCGGCCCTCAGCAGTCCAATGGAAAATCCGGCCTGGCTGCTGGCAGGCCCCGGCAGGAACTGGCATAGCGCCACCAGATCTCCGAACGACTCGTCATCGAGCCATCGACGTCGCTCGACGAACTCGCGGCGAAAATAACCCATATGAGCAATGGGGCCGCCGAAACACGTCAGCCCCAGCCTGAGAAAGACCGCAAGCACTTCAAGCGCGCTCCCGCTCCGGGCTCGGCTCGATGCATTCATACCCGTTTCCATGGAATCCTTAAATTCGGTGATTGAAGCCTGGCCTCTGCTCACAGGTTACGTGCCCGTCGATGCACGGAAGACTTCGTTACTTATATCGAGGCGGTCTACATCCATATCATCCGACATCGTCCGCATGTGCGATCGGCTCTATCCGGCGCATGGCATCGCCTATACTTCTCAGGCAGTCACTCAGCCCGATGCCGCGCGGCAGCCGCGAGACAGGAAATGCGGCGCGACACGCAACCGGGCGATATCGATTCGCGGCCATTCTTGACGCCGGCGCTCATCCCTCTGCGCCATTGCCGCCCTGTCCTGCTTTCCTCTTTGCTCCTTTATGCACGCATAGAAAACGCCGCGCGCGCTGCCGCGTTCGTCTTTCCATAGCGAATGCCGACACGCCGAATGTGCCGCAACTCCACTTTCCATCGACGAGGTCAACATGGCCACTTACATCATGCTGCTCAACTGGACCGATCAGGGCGTGCGCACCGCCAAGGACACGGTCAACCGGGCGCGCGCATTCCGCGAAGCCAGCAAGGCAATGGGCGTCACCGTGGGGACGCTGCACTGGACACTAGGTTCATACGATCTGGTCGTCTCGCTCGATTCGCCCGACGACGAAACCACGACGCGTCTCGGCCTCGCGCTCGCCGCGCAAGGCAACGTCCGCTCGTCGACGATGCGCGCATTCGGCGAAGACGAGATGGAACGTATCGTCGGCGGATTGAAGTAGCGCCGGATACGCTCATTCCCGTTGCGACGGTATCCGCCACTGCACGTTCAGCAGATGGTCGCGCATGCGCGCGGCCGCCGTCGCGCCGTCGCGATCGATCATCGCCTTCACGACGGCCTGATGCTGCTCCGCGAAATGCCGCCGCGTATCCTGATCGGCGGTTTTTTCGCGCGCGGTCGGCTTCATGCGCATGCCGTTGACCACTTCCATCAACGCGATGATGGCCGGATTGCGCGTGGCCTGCGCGATGAGCAAGTGAAAGCGATGATCCCACTGCTGCCACTCGTCGTCGTCCTTCGCCGTGGCGTTGCGGCGCGCGCATTTCTCCAGTTCAGCGAGATCGTCGGGACTCGCCTTGCGCGTCGCCAGTTCGACGAACGCCGGTTCGAGCACCAGCCGCATCTCCGCGATATCCGCCGGGCTCGATCCCGCATTCAGGCTGCGTAGCGACGCCGAAAACTTCAGCGGACGCGCGCCCAGATACGTGCCGCGCCCGACGCCGCGCCACACCCGCCCCGCCGCTTCCAGCGACGCCAGCGCGCCGCGCAGATCGCGCCGGCTCATGCCGAGCGCTTCGGCGAGGCCGCGCTCGGGCGGCAGCGCATCGCCTTCCTTCAGATTGTGCTGCGCGACGTAGTCGAGCAGCTTGTCGAGCGCGGGCTTTTCCATGATCCCAATCCGAACCAATTAGTATTGGTTCACTTTAGCAGATAGAGCGCCAGGCGACGACGGATTGCTTTACTTTTTCTGGTGGCGTACGCTGGCTGAACATTTCGATTTCGCCTGGCGTCGCGCGTTTCGAATTCAATTCGAACCAATCATAATTGGTTCACGCAAAAACGGACGAGAGCAATGAGCTTCACGACACGACCCGAACTGATCGGCACCTTCGGCATGGTGGCGTCGACGCACTGGCTCGCCAGCGCGTCCGCGATGGCGGTGCTCGAAAAAGGCGGCAACGCGTTCGACGCCGCGGCGGCGGCGGGCTTCGTGCTGCAAATCGTCGAGCCGCATCTGAACGGGCCGGGCGGCGAGTTGCCCGCCGTGTTCTACAGCGCGAAGGAAGACCGCGTGCGCGTACTGTGCGGCCAGGGCGTGACGCCCGCCGCGATGACCATCGAGCGGATGAAGGACATGGGCCTCGCCGTGATGCCCGGCACCGGTTTGCTGCCCGCCGTCGTGCCCGGCGCGTTCGGCGGCTGGATGACCTTGCTGCGCGACTATGGACAGTTGCCGCTCGCGGACGTGCTGAGCTATGCCATCGGTTATGCGGAGCACGGCTATCCGGTGCTGCCGCGCATGGCGTCGTCGATCCTCGCGATTCAGGATTTCTTCAAAAGCGAATGGCGCACATCCGCGGAGCAATGGCTGCGCGACGGCGAAGCGCCACGGCCCAATCATCTGTTCGCGAACCGGGCCATCGCGGAGACATACAAGCGCATTCTGCGCGAGGCGAACACGCGCGGCGATCGCGCGGAGCAGTGCGAACGTGCGCGCATCGCGTTTTATCGCGGCTTCGTCGCGGATGCGATCGATCAATACTTCCGTTCGACAGACGTGCTCGATACATCGGGTCAGCGCAATCGCGGCCTGCTCGATGCAGCCGATCTCGCGCGCTGGGAGCCGACTTACGAAGACGCCGCCTCCTACGAATACGAAGGCTTCGTGGTCCACAAGACGGGACCGTGGGGACAAGGTCCGATGTTCCTGCAACAACTCGCGTTGCTGAAGGGTTTCGATCTCGCGAGCATGGACCCGCTGGGGCCGGACTTCGTGCATACGGTCATCGAATGCGCGAAGCTCGCGTTCGCCGACCGCGACGTCTTCTACGGCGACCCGAACTTCTCCGATGTACCCATCGACACGCTGCTCAGCGACGCATACAACGACGCCCGCCGCCGGCAAATCGATCCGCGCCGCGCCTCGTTCGAATTCCGTCCGGGCAGGCTGCTCGACAGCGAGGCGCGCGCCGCGAAAATCCTCGCCAACGCGGGCCGCCAGCAGCCGGGCGGCTTCGGCCAGGGCGAACCGACTTTCGCGCCGCTGCCCGAGTTGCGCGGCGACACGGTGCATCTCGATGTCGTCGACCGCTGGGGCAACATGGTGTCGGCGACGCCCTCGGGCGGCTGGCTTCAGGCATCGCCCGCGGTGCCGGGACTGGGCTTCAACGTGACCACGCGCGGCCAGATGTTCTGGATGGAAGAGGGCCTGCCTTCGTCGCTCGGACCGGGACGCCGCCCGCGCACCACGCTTTCGCCGACGCTCGTGACGAAGGACGGCAAGCCGTACGCCGCGCTCGGCACGCCGGGCGGCGATCAGCAGGATCAATGGTCGCTGCAACTGCTGCTGCGGCACGCGCACTTCGGCATGAACCTGCAGGCCGCCGTCGATGCGCCATCGTTTCAGACCGCGCATTTTCCCGGCTCGTTTTATCCGCGCGACATCCAGCTCGGCAAGATGTCGGCGGAGGGCAGCTTTCCTCAAGCGACGCTCGACGCACTGCGCGCACGCGGCCACGAGCTCACGGTCGCGGAGCCGTGGTCGCTCGGGCGCGTGTGCGCCGTGGGCATCCGCAACGGGCTGATGCGCGGCGCCGCCACGCCGCGCCAGATGCAGGCTTACGCGATCGGGCGCTGACCCGGAATTCATCGGAGAACATCGATCATGTCCGCTGTCGCCGCCCGCCTCGAACGGCTGCCGCCATCCGGCTTTCACCGCAAACTGCTGATCATCGGCGGACTCGGCTATATGTTCGACGGCCTCGATTCGTCGTCGCTCGCGTTCCTGCTTCCGGTCGTCAGCAAGCTATGGAGCCTGACGAGCGCGCAGACCGGACTCGTCGCGAGCAGCACGTATATCGGCTATTTCTTCGGCGCGTTTCTGTCCGGCGTGCTCGCGGACATCATCGGCCGCCGGCGCATCATGATGAGCGCGCTCGCAATCTATTGCGTCGCCTCGCTCGCGAGCGCCACCGCGAACGACTGGCATACCTTCTTCGCATGGCGCATCGTCGCGGGCTTCGGCTCCGGCGCGGAAACCGTCGTGATCGCGCCGTTTCTCGCGGAGTTCGTGCCGCGACGCTATCGCGGCATGTTCTGCGGCGCGCTGGTCGGCTTCATGTCGTTCGGCTATCTGAGCTCGTCGATTCTCGGCTATACCGTCGTGCGCAATTTCCCGGACGGCTGGCGCTATCTCGCGGTCATCACGTCGCTGCCCGTGGTGATGCTGCTGTGGTGGCGTCGCACGCTGCCCGAATCGCCGCGCTGGATGGAAAGCCAGGGCCGCGTCGATGAGGCCGGCGGCATCGTCGACGGCATCGAGGCGTGGTATGCGCAACGCAGCATCGCGCTCGCCCCGCTGTCGGCCGTGGGCGCGATTCCGTCCGCCGCGAAGAGCAGCGGCAGCGCGTTGCAAAACGTGAGGACGCTATGGGGCAAGCGCCTCGCGGGCACGACGGCCGTGAGCTGGCTGATGTGGTTCGCCGTGGCGTTCGCGTATTACTCGTTCTTCTCGTGGATCCCGAGCTTGCTCGTCAAGGAGGGGCTCACGATCACGAAGAGCTTCGGCTTTTCCATCGCCATCTACGGCGCGCAGATTCCGGGCTATTTCTCGGCGGCGTGGCTCAACGAGAAGATCGGCCGCAAGGGCGTGGTGGCGTCATACATGACGCTCGGCGGCATCGCGGCGATCATGCTGTCGCTCTCGCATACCGGCGCGCAGATCATGGCGGCGGGCATCTGCCTGTCGTTCTTCATGAACGGCGCGTTCGCGGGCGTCTATGCGTATACGCCGGAGATTTTCCCGACTTCGGTGCGTGCGACGGGCACCGGATCGTCATCCTCGTTCGGGCGCATCGGCTCGGTGAGCGCGCCGATTCTCGTCGGCATCGTGTATCCGTCGTTCGGCTTCTTTGGCGTGTTCGCGATGACCACCGCCGTGCTGCTCGCAGGCGCGTGCGTCGTGTTCTTCCTCGGCATCGAGACGCGCAATCGCTCGCTCGAAGACATCGAAATCAACGGCGCGCTCGAAGGCGACGCGCGCGATCGACTCGCTCCCACCAATCTGCGCGGCTAGGCCATTTCATCATCATGCGAGACACGCAAGCACGCACGACACGCCCGTTGCAACTGAACGACCTGCAGCGGCTCGCGCGCGCGATGCGCGAGCCCGCGCAGCCGGCGACGCTGTTCGACGCGGTCGCGGCCGTCGCAGCCGAAACGATCGGCTTCCGGCTCTTCACCATCATGGCCTACGACGCGCGCAATCACGAAGTGGAGCGCGTCTTCACCAACATGCCCACGGTCTATCCGAACGGCGGCCGCAAAAAGAAGCACGGCACCGCCTGGGCGACGCAAATCCTCCTGGAATTGCAGCCGTTTCGCGGCGAGACCGCGCATGACATCCGCAATGCGTTCGACGATCACATGACCATGGCGAACCTGGGCCTGGGCTCGATCCTCAACATACCGATCGCCTATGACGGCGAATGCATCGGCACGATGAACCTCACGCATGTGGAGCACTGGTACACGCGCGAGCACGAAGACGCGGGCATGCTGCTCGGGTCGTTTCTCGCGCCCGCGCTGGTCTCCCGCTTGCCGCTGCTCGCCGATGAGGAACCGCGTCCGTGAATCGAACTTCTCCTGAAACCGGGCGCTGGCTGATCGTCTTCGCGCTGGGTTATCTCGCGCTGCTCGTCGACGGCGCCGACGTCATGATGTACGGCCTCACGCTCACGCGCATCAAGAGCGAATTCGGTCTCACCAATGTCGAGGCGGGCGCGCTCGGCAGCCTCACGCTCGTGGGGATGGCGGTGGGCGGCATCCTCGGCGGCTGGGCAAGCGATGCGCTCGGACGCGTGCGCGTCGTCGTGTGGGCGCTCGCGCTGTTTTCGCTCGGCGCGGGCCTGCTCGGACTCACGCACACCTTCGCGCAGTTCGCGCTCGTGCGCTTCGTCAGTTCGCTCGGGATCGGCTGCATGGTGCTCGTGAGCACGCTCGTCGCCGAATATGTGCCGACCGGGCGGCGCTCGCTGATCCTCGGCGTCCTGCAGACCGGCATCTCGGCGGGCTATATCGTCGTGATCGCGCTCGCCAACTGGATTCTGCCGAACTACGGCTGGCGCATGCTCTTCTATGTCGCGACGATTCCGGTCGTGTTGGCGCTGGCGATCCACCGGTTCGTGCCCGAACCGCCCGGCTGGCGCGCGAGCGCCGCGATGCGGCAAGGCGCGCCGCGCGTGCGCCGCACCTGGCGCGAGAACCGCTACTACCTGATCTTCTCGGATCCCGAAGCACGCAAGATGTTCATCCTGTGGGCGCTCGCATCGGTGTTCGCGCTGTCGGGCTTCTACGGGCTGAACAACTGGCTGCCGACCTATCTGGAGAAGGAACTGCACGTGCGTTTCGGTTCGATGGCGGGCTACATGATCGGCACCTATGTCGTCGCCTTCGTGGGCAAGATCGTCGCGGGCTGGCTCGGCGACGTGTGGAGCCGGCGTGGCGTGTACGTGCTCGGCTGCATCGGCGCGGCGCTGTTCCTGCCGGTCATCGTCTTCTTTCACACGCGCGAGAACATCGTCTGGCTGATGCTGTTCTTCGGCTTTCTTTACGGCGTGCCGCTCGGCACGATCGGCGCGTTCATGTCGGAGAGCTTCGCCACGCGCATTCGCGGCACGGCGGTCGGCGGCTCGTATAACGTGGGACGCTTTTGCTCGGGCGCGGCGCCTGTCGTGATCGGCTATATCGCCACGCAGTTCACGTTCGGCGTGAGCTTTCTGCTGGTCGGCGCGGTGTTCTTTCTGAGCGGCATCTGCACATTGTTCATTCCGGACCGCCTCTATGACACGAGCGCGCGGGAACCGGAAGATTCCGGCCCGCCGACGCCCGCCTGCGACGCAACCGCCGACGACAGCGCAGCGCAAGCGCTGAATCCGCGCTGATGACACGCTAGCTCCCGATGCCGTGGATCATCGGTATTTTTGCCCGCGTTCGTCCACGACACCACTGAAAACGCGATTCGCGATTTCCGCGGCCGTACGGCATTCACCCGTCGCGGTGCGCTTTGCCGCCCGGCAATTCGGAAAATTAATGATTGACGTCCTCATACGAAAAGGCTGAAGCTTCCGGAAACACTCCGTAATACAGCTTTCAGTCTGATCGCGCGCTGAAAAGATATTTCCTTCCGCCATGTGCCCGATTGCATGGTCTCGATAAACGGAGAGCGAAATGAGAAGGATCAGAGGGCTGGTGTTGGCACTTTCTTCAGGAGTATTGATTAGTGCCTGCGGTGGCGATGCGGGGTCCGACACCCCAGGCACCAACGCGAAGAACGTTGCCGGACAATCGATGACGCTGACGGAAGCCTCGAGCAAGGGATACGCGCTGTCGACCGTCATATGGAGCCGCGTTCCTATCGGCGTATGCTGGGATTTGAACAACGCCGATTTCGCGCGCTACGCCGCGCAACGCAACTGGAGCCGCCTCGCGGTCCAGGAAACCTGGGAGCAGTATTCAGGCGCCAAATTCACCGGCTGGCAGCAGTGCACGAACGCTCGGGACTACTACGGAATACGAATCACGGTCGAAGACAGCGCGGAAACCGGGCCGCATACCATCGGCCTCGGCGCGATGCTGAACAACGAGGTGGGCGGCATGGCGCTCAACTTCACGTTCAGGAACTGGAGCCAGAGTTGCCAGGGGCGCGAGGAATACTGCATCCGCCGCGTCGCCGCGCACGAATTCGGTCATGCGCTGGGCTTCGCGCACGAGCAGAACCGGCCCGACACGCCGTCGACGTGCAAGGAGCCCGCGCAAGGCGTGAGCGGCGACACGATGATCGGCGCGTGGGATCTCGCGTCGATCATGAACTACTGCAATCCCGAATGGAACGGCGACGGCAAGCTGAGCGTCACCGACATCGAGATGGCGCAAAAGTATTACGGGCCCCCGCCGCTCACCCGGACCGTGTACACGCTGACGCGCGCCCAGGCCCCTGCACGCGTGACCGCGTACGATTTCGCGTCGCGCGCCGTGAAGGCGTCGATCGATCTGTCGTTGACGGGCGACTACACACGCGTCGATCAGATGTTCGCGAGCGCGGACGGCAAGCGGCTGCACGTGCTGATGGAAAGAAGCGCGACGTCGGTCGATCTCGCCACCATCGACACCGCAACCAACGCGGTTCTGCATGTCACGTCGATCGGCCCTCTGCTGACGGCCATCACCGGCTATAGCCTCCAGCCTGCGCTGAGCGGAAATCAGGTGTATGTGTCGAGCAGGAACGTCATCAGCGTCATCGACGCGGACTCCGGGGCGATGGTCAGGCAACTGGTGCTGCCGAAAGACTTCAGCCTCATCAGGATAGCGACGGCCAGCGACGATGCCGAACACCTCTACGCGCTGGCGAACGAGCCGGGGTCGAGGCTGGAAGTCTTGCGCATCGAAACGGCGAGCGGGTTGATCACCGGCGGCTTTCCGGCAGGCGCGGCGCCCGGCACGACCCGCGATCAGTTCGCCGTGACCCCCGACGCGAAAAAGGCCTACTTCCTCAGCTTCGCGTCGCCTGCTGCACAGGGCAATCTCACGGAAATGGATCTGGAGAGCGGCATCGCGCACGTGCTCACCGATCTGCCGGAAAAGAACCCGAAATTCCTCACGGCCATCAATAATCAGCGCATTCTTTTCGCCGATGATAACGACGCGAGCCCGAGTTCCGTCATCCTCTATGATGCGACGAGCAAAACCCGGTCGACCTTGCTGACCTCGCCGACGATGATCGCCTCGCTTCAGTACGAGCCGAAAACCCGGTCCATGCTTCTCGAGCAAAGCGGCATCTGGTCCGTCAATCAGTTGAAGCAGCGGGCGGACGGCACGTATCGAGACATCGACCTCGGACTCCGGTCGTTCACGAGCGGTTCGGTGTACGGCGGCGTCGCGCCGTTCGTATTCGTGGCGCGTTGATCAGCATGCGAGCCGGCCCCGACGATTCGAGGCCGGTTTGTGCTCTCGCGCCCGCCGGTGGTTTGAAGATGGCGCGGCCAGTGGCATCATTGCCATGTGAGCAGGCACGTTCGCGCGGCACTGGCCCGGAGGTCGCACATGTCCGTCTTTCTCGAAGTCGAGCACGTCACAACCTATCGCTACAACACGCCAGTGGAGTTCTCCCCGCATCGCGTGATGTTCCGGCCGCGCGCCGCGCACGACATCCGTGTGCTGTCGGCCACGCTGGCGGCGTCGCCGCACAGCACGCAATACTGGCTGCACGACGTGTTTTCGAATTCGATCGCCGTCGTCGAGCCGCGCGTGCCCGCCGACGAACTCGAACTGCGCGCGCGCTTCGTGATCGAGCATTTCGGCATCAGGAATCTGGAGTTGCCGGTGTCGCCCGATGCGGAAAACTACCCGTTCCAGTACAGCGACGAGGATCGGCTCGATCTGGCGTCTTTCCTGCCGCCGCAATACCCGGAGGACCAGCCGCTGCTGCGCGACTGGGTCGCGCAGTTTCTCCCGCGGCGCGGCACCACGCATACGCGCGACATCCTCGCGAACATCAACGCAGCGATCCGCAGCGACTTCCGGTACCAGTCGCGTGACGCCATGGGCACGCAGCGTCCGTCCGAGACGCTGAACCAGCGCAGCGGCACCTGCCGGGATTTCGCGCTGCTGATGATGGAAATGGTGCGCGGACTCGGATTGGCCGCGCGTTTCGTGTCGGGCTATTTGTACGATCAGGCGCTCGATACGCCGGCCGCCCCGGCGGTGCGCAACACGGCACTGCAACAGGGCGCGCGACAGATCGAAAGCCGCGACGAACCGCTCGTGGTCGGCGCGGGCGCGACGCACGCATGGCTGCACGTCTTCTTGCCGGGCGCCGGCTGGGTGCCCTACGATCCGACCAACTCGCTCGTCGGCGGCACCGACCTGATCCGCGTCGCGTATACGCGCAAGCCCGAACAGGCCGCGCCGGTGTCCGGCTCCTGGTTCGGCGCCGCGGAGGACTTCATCGGCATGGACGTGAGCGTCAGCGTGCGGCGCATCGATCCGCCGACAGAACCCGCGTCGATCAAAACGGACTGATCCCTGACATGCCGCCATCGACGGCCAGATCGGCGCCGGTCATGTACCGCGATGCATCGGTCGCCAGAAAGAGGATGGCGGCGGCGATCTCGGCGGGGTCGGCCGGCCGCTTCATCGGGATCGCTTTCGCCCACTCCAGCAGTTGCGCCTCGGTCATGCCCAGCGTGTCGAAGATTGGCGTGTTCGCGACGCCCGGCGAAATACTGTTGACCCGTATGCCGAGCTCGACGAATTCGGCGGCGAAGCTCTTTGCCAGAGAAACGACGGCCGCCTTCGACGCGCAATACGCCGAGAAATTCTTCGTGCCCTGATTGGCCGCGAGCGATGCCACGAGCACGATCGATGCGGGCCGGGCCAGCGACGGCAGCGCTTCGCGAACCGTCGCGTACACGCCGCCGACGTTGACGTTCAATACTTCGGAGAATTGCTCCAGCGACGTGTCGCGCACCGGCGTTTGCCGGGATATCCCGGCGTTGGCGACCAGCACGTCGACGTCGCGATGAAAATGCTCGACCGCGGTCTTGTAAAGACGCTGCATGTCGGTCGGACTCGCGGCGTCCGCCACGACCGGCAGCGCATTTCCGCCGAGCTTCTGCGCGGCCTGATGCAACTTCTCCGCATTGCGCCCACTGATGACGACGCGAGCGCCTTCGGATACGAATCGCTCCGCCGTCGCGAACCCGATGCCCGTGCTTGCGCCGGTCACCACAGCCAGTCGATCTTCGAGCAGCATCGTCTCATCCCCGCAGGTTGATGACCAAAGCGCGGCCCGGCCGAATCGCGCGCGTCGTGTGTCCCGATCCCTGCAAGTCGCCCGCGAGAAAAACCGAACCCTCCGCGAAACGCCGCGAGACCTCTCCGCCCCGCACTGAAATTTCGAGCTCCCCTTCCAGGACGACGACATACTGCCGCGACGGCGGGTTATGCCGATCGAGGAAGTAGTCCGCATCGAATTCGTGCACCAGCACGCTGTCGCACGGCTGCGGCGGCGACAGCGACACGGAAATGCCTTTGAACAGCACGGCGCCGACTTCGAACACACGGACGGTTCCGAATGCCGAGTGTCCGTCGGGGTCGGTGTATATCTCGGTGCAGTCCATGATTTCTCCCTGTGCCAGTCATCGGGCAGTCAGCCGCCGTTCGTCATTGCGCAGACGAATACCGGCGGAGAGCGAAGTCATTGCATCACTCGACTGTAGACGACGTTGCCGCGCCAGCCAAATCATCGACCCGCAACGATGACCTATGAAGAATCGCCGGTTGAGCCCGGGCACGTTCACGCTAGTCATACCGGACAACCACGGTAACAAGCGATTCTGACTGCCGGCACGAAGGAAACGACAACCGAAGGATTGCTCTCGTCCGCATGCCTCAAGATATCAGGAATGCAGAACGATTCCATCGACGCGCCTAGCCTTGCAGAAACAGCTAAACAGGAGTCCAGCTTTCCTCTTAACTGCCTCTTGTCGGCAGTCGTCATCGCATCAGGTTCAGCGCGACGCTGCGCAGCACAATAGCGCATTGGCTTGCGCAATATATTTACGAAAATAGCTAATTGTTCAGGTCATCTTTATTTTCCGGCCGTAACCATGAGAGCAGCGCAAACACTTTTCACTCACTCACGCTTCGCGCCAAAGCGCGCAGCAACCCGGCGCCATCACCGCTCCACGCGCTGCCGTGCATGCAGGCGAGCGTCGTCGGCTCGAATTGCGCGAGACGCTCGAACATCGCGTCGGCGTTCCGCGTGTGCGAGAAGTAGTCCATGCTGCGGCGGAACGCTTCGCTCGGACCCAGGATATCGGCCGTGGTGAGCGCGGGCAGCGTCGCGCCGCCTTGCGTGAAAAGGTCGCCGCACAGCAGCGTGCGCGTGCTTTCTTCCATCATGAAACCGCATTCCCACGCATGCGGGAGATGAGGCGTGTCGATCCATCGCACGCTATGGCGTCCGAGCGAGACCGCCTGGCCGTCGGCGAGCGCGACGGGCGCGCGATCGGCGAGATCCATGATGGACACCATCGCCGCTACGGTTCCGCAAAGGGGCGCGGCATCGGGCGATGTCGCCAGCCAGTCGTTGAGCGAACCGCACTCGTCTGCTTCGACGTGCGAGAACGCGATATGCCGAAGGCGTGACGGTTCGATGACGCTCGCCAGCGCTTCGCGCACGAGCGGAAACATCTTGCGCGGACCGGTATGAAAGAGCAGCGGCTCGTCGTCGACGATCAGATACTGGTTGAACGAGAAGCCGCCGGCATCGCCGGGCAGCGTCACGGGCGTATTGATGCGATACACGCCCGCGGCGATTTCCTCGACGTTCGTGCCCGACTGCGAGTTCGTGATGACCATGCGTATCTCCCGGTGCGGGGGTTTTCATCGGCAGGTTCAACTCATCTAAAACTACACCGCAGGCGTGTTGTAAGCAAGGAAGACACATATGCCTACGCGGCATCTGATTAATTCGGATACCGTATCGATATTTCACGAAAAGACGCCGATCCGAACCGGCGCGTCCTCGTCAAGAACCCGTGCCGTTTTCGGCGGAAGGCGTTTCGTACTTCGCGCGCGGACGCAGCAGAAACGCCTGCGTGCGCTGCTCCATCACGTGCGCGACCCACCCGGCCGTGCGGCTGACGATCCATATCGCGGTAGCCGATCCATCGGGCAATCCGAGCGCGCGCGCGAGCGTGACGAGGCCGAGCGCAACGCCGGGATGCGCGTCCAGTTCGCGCCGCATGCGCTCGAGAAACGCGATCGTCGACCGGGTGTTTTCGCTGGCAACGGGCGCAGTTTCGCGGTGCTCCGCGATTTCGGCGGCCGCCCGCAGCATCAGATCCGCACGAGGATCGCCGCCGGGATAGAGCGGATGATTGAACCCGAACAGGCTCGCGCCGTATTCGCGCACGCGGTCGATTCGCGCATCCAGCGCCGACAATGGCTCGCACAACAGCAGGGTCTCGACCTTCTCTGTCCCGGTGCCGGTGGAAAAACCGATATGCGAGCCGATGGCCGCCGCCACGCAACTGAACAGGTCGGCATTGGTCGACGCAGCCACGCGCGCCGAAAATGTCGCGGGCGCGAGTTCGTTGTCGGCCAGCACGACGAGCGCCGTGCCGAGCGCGCGCTGCGTCTCGGGCGTCACAGCCGCCCCCGCCGCGCGCAGGATCTGGCCAGCGATGCTTTCATCGACGGCGCGCGGACAAAAAGCACGCCGCGGCCCGAGAAATCCCACGCAGCCGGCCATGCTCTGCAGCATCAGGCGCGCGGCCTGCACCGCGCCGCCGTCGGCGATCTCTCGCGTGCCGCGACCCTGCATCGCAAGCGCGAACGGCACCATCCCCAAAAGCGCGCCGATGTCCCCGCTCGCGACCCTGCCCTCGTAGACCGACAGGAAACGCAGCACGTCGGGCGGCGTCTCCAGCGATGCCCAGACCGCGAGGCCGCTCTGCCAGACGCCCGTCGTCAGCAAATGCACGACCGATTCGAACGCGGCCCCCGAGCCGGCCAGGTCGACGGCGAGACGGTTGCGATAACGCGGTCCGTGCGGCGTGATCTGCGTGATCGCCGAGTGCAGCACGGGATCGCCGAGGCGCAGCGTCGATTCGGCCACCGCGCCGCTGGGCGGGCGTCCGCGCTTGCGCGCGGCGAGCCGTTCGATGTCGCGGCGCAAATACAAACGCTTGCGGCCGTCCTCATGCGGCGTGGCGCGGACGAGACCGCGGCTGACATAGGCGTAGAGCGTCGCCGCCTTGATGTTCAGCCGCGACAGCGCCTCCTCGCAGGTCAGCACGTCGTTCCAGTTTCCTTCACTCATGTTCTTTTCCGGCTACGGCTATCGATATATTGATTTTAAAACTCAATATTGATAGACATAAACTGTATCAGTAGAGTGAGCTCCGAGACGACACAAAAGGCACCGCGAACCGTATCGGCGAAAGCGGCAAGCCACACACATCCGGAGACACCGCATGACCTTCGACACGACGCCTGTGCAGCGCAAACGGCTCGACCTGCGCGACACGCTGCAAGCCGCGCCGCTCGGCGCTTTCCACTTCCGTCTCGCGATCCTGCTCGCGATGATTCTCTGGTACGACGGTTTCGACCTCTACAACGCGTCGTACATCGTCCACGATGTCGCGCCCGCGTGGCATCTCTCGCCGAGCCAGATCGGCCTTTTGCTTTCGTGCGGGCTGGGCGGCTTCGCGATCGGCTCCGCGGTTTCGGGCCTGTTCGGCGACCGCTTCGGGCGGCGCCGGGTGATCCTGCCCGGCGTCTGGATATCGAGCGCGATGAGCCTCGCCATCGCGCTCTTCGCCCACGACCTGTCCTCGTTCGTCGCGATGCGTTTCGTCATGGGGCTCGCGCTCGGCCTGTTGATGCCGATGTGCGTCACCTACATCAACGAGATCGCGCCGAAGCGTTCGAACAACGTCTTCACGATCGGCTTTTTTTCGCTCGGCTGGATCGGCGGCGCGACCTGTTCGGGCTTCATCGCCGCCTGGCTGATGCCGCGCTACGGCTGGCAAAGCATGTATTTCACAGGCGCGCTGGCGATGATCCTCGCACTCGCGCTGCAATTCGTGCTGCCGGAATCCGTGGCCTTCCTCGGAAGCCGCAACCGGACGGACGAGGTGCGCGCGCAACTCGCACGCTTCTGGCCGGCGCGTGCCGCGGAGTTTCGCGATGCCGAGCTGGTCACGCCCGCGCCGACCGTGAAGGCCGGGTCGTTTCGCGCGCTGTTCGCCGCGCGCTTTCGCCGTCAGACGCTGTGTTTCTGGGCGATGGGCGCGCTCTCGCTGTTTTCGTCGTATGGATTGTCGGGCTGGCTGCCGACCATCCTGCTGAAGCGCGGCGAAAACCTGTCGATCAGTTTTGCCTACGGATCGCTGCTGGTGTTCGCCTCCGCCTTCGGCAGCCTGCTTTCGGGATTCGTGGCCGACCGCATCGGCAACCGGCGTCTCGCCATGTCGATCGCGTGGCTGCTCGGCGCAAGCGCCATCGGGATGCTCGCGCTGATGGCGGGCGGTCAGATCTTCTGGATCATCGTGATCGCGGGCATGTTCGTGATCGGCACGCAGACGGTCCTCAACAACCTCGTCGCCGTGAGTTATCCGACGGAAATCCGCAGCACGGGCGTCGGCGTTTTCTTCGGCATCGCGCGCTTCGGCGCCATGTGCGGGCCGGCGATCTCGGGCGTGCTGCAACAGGCGACCGGCGGCCCCGGCGCGATGTTCTTCGTGCTGGCGGCCTCGCTCGTCACGGCCGCCGCGCTGGTGTTTCTCGTCGAGCGGCCGGGAAGCCTGCCCGACGCCACCGCGTTCGGGCACTGAGGCGTTCGCATCGCACGCGCTCTCGCGCTCGGCGACGACGGCGATATGCCCGAGGAATTGTTTCCCTCTGAGGTTTGGGCTGCCGCAGGCGCCCGACCTCGTCCAACCGCAATGATCCAGACCATGACGCAGACCACGCCTTATACCGCCGCCCCGACCACGCACGACGCGCACGACATGCCGCGCCTCTTCGATGACCTCGCCGCGGCCAATCACATCCTCGCGCAGCACGAGGTGCTCGATGGCTTCGGCCACGTGAGCGTGCGCGACCCGCGCAATCCGCAGCACTTCCTGATCGCGCAGTCGATGGCGCCCGAGCTCGTGCAGCCCGACGACATCCTCACGCTCGACTTCGACTGCCAGCCGGTCGATGGCGATACACGCAAGCGCTATCTGGAAACCTGGATCCACGCCGAAATCTACCGCGCGCGCCCCGATGTGCAGGCGGTCGTGCATAGCCATTCCCCGTCGGTGATTCCTTTCGCGGCGTCGTCGGTGCGGCTGCGCCCGATCTATCACATGGCTGGCTTTCTTTCGACCGGCTCGCCGGTGTTCGACATCCGCCACTGCTTCGGCTGCACCGACATGCTGGTGCGCAACAGCGCCCAAGGCAAGGCGCTCGCCGAGACGCTCGGGGCCTCGGACGTCGCGCTGATGCGCGGTCACGGTTTCGTGGCGACCGGCCCCTCGCTGCCGGCGGCGGTGTACCGCGCGATCTATACCGAGCTGAATGCGGGCATGCAGCAGAAGGCCATCGCGCTGGGCGGCGAGGTCACTTATCTCGACGAGGGCGAAGGCCGCGCGAGCAACGACACGAACCTCGGCGTGATCGAGCGGCCCTGGACGCTCTGGAAGCGACAGGTCGAGGCGCTGCGTCGCGACTGAAAGAGATCGACGGGGCGCGGCGCGCCCCGGAATCGCTGTCTAGGGGTAAACATCCGGTACAGCGGAATTCCTTGGAAATAGTTGGTGTACGGAGTATATTCCAATCCAACGAGACAGCGAATCAACGAGGAAGACATCATGCAATTTCATCTCGACGGTTTCCGTGTCGGTGATCCGACGATCGAACCTGCCGCCGAAGGCGCGCCCCGTACCGAACTGCCCGACACCGTCGATGTTCTCATCGCCGGGAGCGGGCCGGCCGGACTCGTGCTGGCCGCGCAACTGTCGCAGTTCCCGACGATCACGACGCGCATCGTCGAACGCCGTTCAGGACCGCTTCTGATGGGTCAGGCGGACGGCGTCGCGTGCAGGACCGTCGAGATGTTCAATGCTTTCGGCTTGAGCGACCGCTTGCTGCGCGAGGCATACTGGGTCAACGAAACGGCCTTCTGGCGGCCCGATGCAGAGGATCGCGGCGCAATCAAGCGTACCGGACGCGTTCAGGACACCGAAACAGGTTTGTCGGAGTTCCCGCATGTGATCGTCAACCAGGCGCGCGTCCAGGACTATCTGCTGGATGTGATGCGCCGTTCCGCGCAACGTCTCGAACCGGACTACGATCTCGAAGTCGTGAACGTCGAGCGCGACGACGACGGTGATTACCCGGTGCGGGTGACATTGCGGCGCACCGATGCAGCGCGGCTCGACGAGGTCGTCACCGTACGCGCGCGCTATGTCGTCGGTTGCGACGGCGCCCGCAGCCGCGTGCGCACCGCCATCGGTCAGACGCTGCGCGGCGATGCGGCCAATCATGCGTGGGGCGTGATGGATGCGCTGGCCGTCACGGATTTCCCGGACATCCGGCTGAAGGTGGCGATCCAGTCCGCGAGCGAAGGCAATCTGCTCATCATCCCGCGCGAAGGCGGATATCTCGTCCGCTTCTATGTGGATCTGGGCGAGGTCACCGCGGACAACCGCGACGCCCTCAAGCAGACCAAGGTCGATCGCATCATTCAAACGGCGCAGCGGATCCTGCATCCCTACTCGCTCGACGTGAAGGAAGTCGCGTGGTTCTCGGTGTACGAGGTCGGCCAGCGTCTGACGGACCGCTTCGACGATGCGATCGCAGCCGATGGCACCGCGCGCGAGCCGCGCGTGTTCATCGCGGGCGACGCCTGTCATACGCATAGCGCGAAGGCCGGCCAGGGCATGAACGTCTCGATGCAGGACGGGTTCAATCTCGGCTGGAAGCTCGGCGCGGCGCTGCGTGGACTGGGCGATGCCGAGCTCCTGCGCACGTATTCCGACGAACGCCAGCCCATTGCGCAGGAGCTCATCGATTTCGACAAGGAATGGTCGGCGATGATGGCCGCGCCGCCGAAAGACCCGAATCGCCCCGAGGCAGGCGGCGTCGATCCCGCCGAGCTCCAGGCGTACTTCGTTCAGGCGGGCCGCTACACGGCCGGGGTCGCGACGCGTTACCGGCCGGCCATGCTGACCGGAGAGCCGACGCATCAGGCGCTCGCGAGCGGCTTCACGATCGGCACGCGCTTTCACTCGTCGCCCGTGCTGCGCCTGGCGGATGCGAAGCCGATGCACCTCGGTCATGTCGCGCGCGCCGATGGACGCTGGCGTCTGTACGCCTTCTCCGACGCAAGCCGCAGCGCCTTCGACGCGCTCTGCGAGCACCTCGCGAGCTCGCCGGATTCCGTCTTGCGGCGCGTCACGCCGGAGGGCGCCGATCCGGACAGCGTGCTCGACCTGCGCGCGGTGTTGCAGCGGAATCATCGCGACATACCGCTCGACGGCTTGCCGGGCGTGCTGCTGCCGCGCAAGGGCCGCTATGGTCTCGTCGACTACGAGAAAGCATTTACCAGCGATTCGGTGACTGATATCTTTGACGAGCGCGGCATCGACCGCGAGCGGGGCGCGCTCGTCGTGGTCCGTCCGGATCAATACGTCGCGCATGTCCTGCCGCTGGACGCATACGCGGAACTCAACGCCTTTTTCGGGCCGATATTTCCGCACGCATCAACCCGCACCTGATCTGAACAAATTGCCGAACAAAGAAGACGACCGCGAACCGCTGTCGAAATATACGGGTAGCCTCGTGCGTCGCGCGCAGCAGCGCCATGTGGCGGTGTGGCTCGCCGAGGTGTCCGCGGAAATCACGAGCGTGCAGTACGCGGCGCTCGAAGTCCTGCACGAGACGCCCGGCGTCAATCAGCGACAACTCGGCGATGAGCTCGACGTAGACCGTTCGACCATCGCCGATCTCGTTGCCCGCATGGTCCGCAACGGTCTCATCGAACGCTCCGACGATCTCGTCGACAAGCGCAGCTACGTGCTTTTTCTGACGGCCGCCGGAAAGAAGCAACTGACGGCGTTGCGCCCGCGCGTCGCGGAAGTCGAGCGCATTCTCACCGCCCGGCTCACATCGAAAGAATGTCTGGAGCTGAGGCGGCTACTTGCCGCGTTATTGCCGCACGACGAAGCCTGACGCCGAGGGGCTTCGGAAGAACGCTGTGCGCGATGCATCGCGCGTCGTCATTCGCGCGGCGGCATTGCTCGCGTGACGAACGCGACGCAGCAGTCGCGCGGCATCGTCAGGCGGTCGTGGCGCAGGCACAGGCGGCTGTCGCCCACGCTCGCGCCGTATGCCGAGCCGAACGATGCAAGCCCGGCGATGCGCTTCTCGAGCAACGCGGGGTCGTCGGCCCAATGGCGGCATCGTGCGCATTCGGGCTCGCCCGACGAAGGCCGCGCGCTCATTGCCCGAGCGCCGACCAATACGGCGCGAACACATGCACCGACAGCAGATAGCCGATCACGACGTTGACCACGACGCCCGCCGTGAAGGCCGCGAGCGGTCTCGCGCCGGTGCCGGCGAGCGTGGCGAAGCGCGTCGTCAGCCCGATGCTCAGGAAGCAGAACGTGAAGGCCCAGGTGCGCAGCGCGACGATCGGCGCGACGAACGCGGGCGTCACGACGCTGCGATAGTCCGCCAGCGTGTAGTGCGACGCGATCCACGTGACGATCGCCGAGGCGACGACGAAACCGATCACGAACTTCGGAAAGCGCGTCCAGATTTCGCGTGCGCTCGGCCTGGCCTGCACGCCGTCGGCGGCATCGCGCTCCCAGCGCGTGGTCGCGACGATCGCGAGCACGAACGCCCAGATGCCGATCCAGATATCGCGGCCGACGACCTTCATCAGCACGAACGCTTGCAGCGATGCGTCGGGTGCGCCGGCCACGACGCCGGGCGCATGCCGCGCGAAATCGCCATAGGCCTGCGCGGCGGCAATGCCCGCGGCATCGGCGAATTCGGAGGTGCCGATCCATGCGCCGGCGACGCCGGTCGGCAAACCGAGCGCGCGTGACACGGCGGGCAGCGCGAACACCATCACGATCGCCCAGACGACGACCAGCGTGATCGCCACCGACGCCTGTTCGCGCCGCGCGCGCACGGCTCCCGCGATCGCGATCGCCGCCGACACGCCGCACACCGCGCCGCCCACGCCCAGCACCGCGGCGAAGCGCTTGTCGATGGCGAGCGCGCGCGCCGTCCCGTAGATCACGAAGAAGGTCACGAGCGACACGATGGTCGCCTGCCCGATCGCGACCGGCCCCGCCCAGACGATCAGCGTGAACGGCAGCGTCGCGCCGAGCAGCACGATGCCGACCTTGATATAGAACTCGACGCGCAATGCCGGCGCGAGCCACGCGGGCAAGGTGAAAAGGTTCGACACGATCAGCCCGAGCGCCAGTGCGATCAGCGGCGGTTCCAGGTTGTAAGCGCTCGCCTGAACCCACGCGCCGGCCGCGAAGATGATCGTCGAAACGGCGAAGATGACGAGAAAGCCCGCGATGAATCGCCCGACGGGCAAGCCCAGCGCGGCGATCGCGACCGAGAACACCGCCGCGAACGCGATGAACAGCGCGACATAGCTACTCGCGTGCTTGCCGAGGTCGCCGGCGAGCTGGCCGGCGCCCGACCATTTCGCCGGCGCGACCGCCAGCCATTTGATGCTGCTGCCCGAGGCGAAGAGCGCATACGCGACGACGATCGCGAACAAGCCGATGGCGACGGCCCACCAGTCCTCGGTGCCGAACGGCTTGCGGGCTTCGCTCGACGCTACCGCGTTCCCGGCGACGGCGTCGCCGGCAATCGACCTGTTGCTCATCGCTCGCCCCTCATGTGCGCCGCGCGTGACGCTTCAGTATGAAATCTTCGACTGCGCGGCGGAAATGACTTTTTTATCTTTCGATATAGCCGGCGATCATGCGCGCAAGGTTTCCCCGCCACGGCGCTCCACGAAAAAAAATGGCGCCGCAGGCATTCAGCCTGCGGCGCCATTTCGTAGTGCGGCGGCGCAACAGCACGCCGCAGCCCGAGAGGATGCTTACATGTTCACCGTATCGGCGACTTCCTTGAAGTCTTCGATCTGGTCGAAGTTCATGTACTGATAGATCTTGTCGCCGTTGGCGTTGAGCACGCCCATGTCGGCCATGTACTCTTCCTTGGTCGGAATCTTGCCCAGACGCGAGCAGATCGCCGCCAGTTCCGCCGAGCCGAGGTACACGTTCGTGTTCTTGCCCAGACGGTTCGGGAAGTTACGGGTCGAGGTCGACATGACCGTCGCGCCCTCGCGCACCTGAGCCTGATTGCCCATGCACAGCGAGCAGCCCGGCATTTCGGTACGCGCACCCGCCGTGCCGAAGACGCCGTAGTGGCCTTCCTCGGTCAGCTGCTTCTGGTCCATCTTGGTTGGCGGCGCGACCCACAGCTTGACCGGAATGTCGCGCTTGCCTTCCAGCAGCTTCGACGCGGCGCGGAAGTGACCGATGTTGGTCATGCACGAACCGATGAACACTTCGTCGATCTTGGCGCCGGCCACGTCCGAGAGCGTCTTCACGTCGTCCGGATCGTTCGGGCAGGCCACGATCGGCTCGTGGATGTCGGCCAGATCGATCTCGATGACGGCGGCGTACTCGGCGTCGGCATCCGGTTGCAGCAGTTGCGGATCGGCCAGCCACGCTTCCATCGCCTTGATGCGGCGCTGCAGGCTGCGCGGGTCTTGATAGCCCTGCGCGATCATCCACTTCAGCAGCGTGATGTTGCTGTTGAGGTATTCGATGATCGGCGCCTTGTTCAGGTGGACCGTGCAACCGGCGGCCGAGCGCTCAGCCGACGCATCCGACAGTTCGAACGCTTGCTCGACCTTCAGATCGGGCAGGCCTTCGATTTCGAGAATGCGACCCGAGAAAATATTCTTCTTGCCTTGCTTCGCTACCGTCAGCATGTCTTGCTTGATGGCGTACAGCGGAATGGCATTGACGAGATCGCGCAGGGTCACGCCCGGCTGCATCTTGCCCTTGAAGCGCACGAGCACCGATTCCGGCATGTCCAGCGGCATCGTGCCGGTGGCGGCCGCGAAGGCGACCAGGCCCGAGCCGGCCGGAAAGCTGATGCCGATCGGAAAGCGCGTGTGCGAATCGCCGCCGGTGCCCACGGTGTCGGGCAGCAGCATGCGGTTCAGCCACGAGTGGATCACGCCGTCGCCCGGACGCAGCGAAATGCCGCCGCGCGTGCTGATGAAGTTCGGCAGCGTCTGGTGCGTCTTCACGTCCACCGGCTTCGGATACGCGGCGGTGTGGCAGAACGACTGCATGACGAGGTCGGCCGAGAAGCCGAGGCATGCGAGGTCCTTCAGTTCGTCGCGGGTCATCGGACCGGTGGTGTCTTGCGAGCCGACCGAGGTCATCCGCGGTTCGCAGTACGTGCCCGGGCGCACGCCCTGGCCTTCGGGCAGGCCGCAGGCGCGGCCGACCATCTTCTGCGCCAGCGAGAAGCCCTTGCCGCTGTTGGCGGGCTGCTGCGGCAGGCGGAACAGGTTCGACGGCGGCAGACCCAGCGCTTCACGCGCCTTCGCGGTCAATCCACGGCCGATGATCAGCGGAATGCGGCCGCCGGCGCGCACTTCGTCGAAGAGCACGTCGGACTTGACCTGGAACTCGGCGATCACTTCGCCGTTCTTCAGCGCACGGCCCTCGTACGGGCGCAGCTCGACCACGTCGCCCATTTCCATGTTCGATACGTCGAGCTCGATCGGCAGTGCGCCGGCGTCTTCCATCGTGTTGTAGAAGATCGGGGCGATCTTGCCGCCGAGGCACACGCCACCAAAGCGCTTGTTCGGGATGAAGGGAATGTCTTCGCCCGTGAACCACAGCACCGAGTTGGTGGCCGACTTGCGCGAGGAGCCGGTGCCGACCACGTCGCCCACGTAGGCGACCAGATGGCCCTTTTCCTTCAGCGATTCGATGAACTTGACCGGGCCGCGCTTGCCGTCTTCTTCCGGCGTGATGCCGGGACGGGCGTTCTTCAGCATGGCCAGCGCGTGCAGCGGAATGTCCGGGCGCGTGGTGGCGTCCGGGGCCGGCGACAGGTCGTCGGTATTGGTTTCGCCCGTCACCTTGAACACGGTGATGGTCAGGCTCTGCGGCACTTCCGGACGGCTGGTGAACCATTCGGCGTCCGCCCAGCTTTGCATCACGGCGCGCGCGTGCGCGTTGCCCTTGTCGGCCAGTTCCTTGACATCGTGGAACTGGTCGAACATCAGCAGGGTTTTCTTCAGCGCGTCGGCGGCGACGGCGGCAACTTGCTCGTCGGACAGCAGTTCGATCAGCGGCTGGATGTTGTAGCCGCCCAGCATCGTGCCGAGCAATTCGGTGGCGCGCTCGCGCGAGATCAGCGCGCAGGCGGTCTCGCCTTTCGCCACGGCCGCCAGGAAGCCCGCCTTCACGCGCGCTGCGTCATCCACGCCGGCAGGCACGCGATTGGTGATCAGGTCGAGCAGTGTCTGCTCTTCGCCTGCGGGCGGATTCGTCAGCAATTCCACCAGTTCGGCGGTCTGCTGCGCTGTCAGCGGCAGGGGAGGAATACCGAGCGCGGCGCGCGCGGCTACATGAGCGCGAAAATTTTCAAGCATGGGGGACCGTTGATATTGCGTTTCAGGGGAAGGCTTCCAGACACGCCGAGGCTGTTCCGGGCTTTGCTTTGTCGCGATTCTAACCCCGATGGCGCGCCGCGTCAAATGTCTTATGTCTTATGTCTTATATAAGAGTTGCAAAACGCGGGCGCCGGGAGAGGCTATCTCGCGAAATAGTTGGTAACGCCCGGGCCGCTTGCCTGTCTTTTCCGCGCAATGAATATCGGCTGCGTTGCTACGATCGGCTCCGGCCTCCGATGCCGCCCGTCGAAGGCATTTTTCCCCGCTTCTATCCAATCGAGTCCGTCACTCATGCGCAAGCTCACCGTTTCGATCGTCGCACTTCTGCTCGTCTGCTCCTTCAGCGGGTGTGCCACCACCGTGGGAAACATCGCACTAGGCTTTGGTCTCGGCGCGGCGGGCACGATCAGCGGGCTTTACTGCGCATTGGCCTGTTGAATATCGCTCACGACCATGTTGCCGATTCTCTCGATCAACGCTTTCGAGAGATGATCGGCTTCCGATAACGAAAACCGTACTTAGACAGGGCGCGCGTCCAACGAAAAACGCGCCTCACGGCGCGTTTTCCCTCCCTCGTTCGTCGTCCGTCAGCAGCACGCCTAGAAAGCGATGCGAACTTGCCGCTGCGCGCAATCGGTCTTGCATGACGTAGTCCCGGAGCCGGTCAGCGCCGAATGAGGCGCGGCGGCCGTATTCAGCACCGGCGCCGCAGCCGCGGTCTCGTAACGCGCCGGCGATACGCTCCGAAGATGTTCGACGCCCGCCTGTCCAAGAACGGCGCGAGTCGGTCCGGACTCCGTAGTCGAGCCGGTCTGCAGCGCGGACGGCCTCGCCGGCACGGGCGGCGCACCCTTCTCGATCTCCGCGGGAACATCGGGGACAGCGCTCGTCTGTTCGTCCTTTGCGGCAGCAAGCCCCTTCAACCGGAACACGGCTGCTTCGGCCGATGGCGCGAGCTGCTGTTCGGCGACGCCGGACTTGATCTTGTTCACGGTCTGCGTCCGTCCATGTTCGACGTCCGCTTCCAGTTCGGCGATTCGGCGCGTGTACCAGTCCGCCACGCACGCCTTGTCCTTGCAGTTGCGCTGACGCCATTGCCATTGCGTCACGCGGTCGGCGTCGAGTGCCGCCGCGTCGGACGCCGCGTCATGCGCCGCGCGGAATGCGACCGCCAATTTGTCGTCGAGCGATGAAAGCTCCGGGTCCGAACAAACGAGCCGCTCCGAAGCGGATGCGTTGCGCGGACAATGAAAGCTGGCGGCATGCGAGGCCGATATCGCACCGAGCGATGTCAACAACGCGCACGCCGCGACACGCGCGCAGCGCCGCAAATCGATTGACGGGTTGTGCAGCTTCTTTCCTGAATTCATGATTGGCCTGTTCCTCAGATAGATCTTCTCGTTGATGGGACATCTCGCCTGCGCGCTTCGTCGTCGCATCGAACTGTCATTCCGCTCGGCGGGTTCAATCGCCGTATCGAAAGATAGGGCATCGTTCGATGCATCGAATTGCCGATCAATGTGCCAATCACCGCAAACGTTACCGCGCGTTACTTTGTATTTGCGTCGGTAATCCGATGGGGGGAAAGAGGCGGCGTAGCGCTGACGAGCGTGCGCGCGAGACTGGACGAACGCAGATGCGCCGAGGAAGGCGCGGCCTGTGCGAGCCGCGCGGAACATGAGTGAGGAGAAGCGAGGGCTCGGCTTATTCGCCGATGCGTTTGAAACTAACGTAGTAATCGTCAGTGTAGTAGCAGTTGCCGGTCTGCCTGCGCGGTCCGCCGCATACGATGCGGCGCTGCCCGCGATCCGCCGAGCCGGGCGTGCGAACGGTGTATGCGTGGTAATAGCCGCGCGGATGCTCCGGCAGCAATCCCGCGCTGTTGCGGAACAGGACACCGTCCTCGCCGAACGGGAACGGACCGCCCGCTTTGATCAGACGCAGTGTTTCGGCGGCTTCCCCCGGCAACTGCGCCTTCGCGACGACAGGCGGCGGGCCGGATGCGGCGGTTGCGGCGCTCGCCGCCTCTGCGGGCTGGACCGGCGCCGAACTCGCGGACGCGCCCGCGTCCGGAGTGGCATTTCGCGATCCGTCCTTGCCGCATCCGATAAGGATCGCGCTCGAGATGAGGATGCAGGAGAAAGCCCGCGCTCGGTTCACGAAACGATTGTCTCCGGGTTGACCAGCATTCGACGGCCACGAACGGTTCAAGAGTATCGCTAATGGCAGAGTGAATCAATGATCGGCCGGAAATAGGGATTTTTCGCTAGACCGTCAGGCCGATGCGCGCCTTCCCGCGCGTCTCACTTGCTCATGTATTTCTGCGCCAGCGCTTCATACAGCGGCGGAGCAAACAGCTTCGACACCTGGCTCGCGATCAACGCCGTGGCCATCAGCGACAGCACGAGTGCATGCCCGTTGATCATCTCGATGACGATCACGAATGCCGTGATCGGGCTCTGCGTGACCGCGGCGAGATAGCCCACCATGCCGAGCGCGATCAGCATCGGCAATTGCATGCCGCCGAAGACGAGATGAAGCGCATTGCCGATGCCCGCTCCGATCGCCAGCGAAGGCGCGAACAATCCGCCCGGCGCGCCCGGCAGATAGGAACCGATCATCGACGCCATTTTCAGCAGCGGATAGCTCGCGCCGAGCTGCGAACCGCCTTCGAGCATGCCGCGCGCTTCGGCATAGCCGCTGCCGAAGGTGTGACCGCCCGCGGCGACGCCGATCACGGCGATGACGAGGCCGCATGCACCGCCGAACGCAATCGGGTGCGACTGACGCCAGCTCACGACCCGCGACGGCATCCAGCGCTGCGTGTTCAGCAGCAGCCAGCAGAAAATGCCGCCCGCGACGCCGGTCACCGCGCCGAGCAGAACCACGGCAAGCGCGAGCGAATCCGGAAAGTGCCCGCTGAAATCGATCGTGCCGAAATAGGTGTAGTTGCCTTGCAGCGCGAGCGAAACGATACCGGCGAAGATGATCGCCGTGATCAGCACGCCGCTGGTTCGCTGCTCGAAGCTGCGCGTGAGCTCTTCGATGGCGAACACCACGCCCGCGAGCGGCGCGTTGAATGCAGCGGAGAGTCCGGCCGCCGCGCCCGCGAGCGCCAGCTTGCGTTCGAGCCCGCCGCCACGCATGCTACGCAGACGCGACGGATAGAAACGGCGCAGGCTGAACATGAGCGCCGCGCCTACATGGATGGTCGGTCCTTCGCGTCCGATGGTGAAGCCGCCGAGGATCGACAGAAACGACACGGCGATCTTGCCGATCAGAATGCGCACGGTGAGCAGCCGCGGTCCCAGTTCCCGGCCGTCGTGCAGCACCGCGATGACTTGCGGAATCCCGCTGCCTTCCGAGCCTGGAAAGAAGCGGCGCGTCACCCATACGCAGAACGCGGCGATGGCGGGCGTGATCAGCAGCGGCAGCCACCACCAGATGGCGGTGATGCGCAGAAAGGCGTCGTATCCGATGTCGATCAGCCGCGCGTACATGACCGCGACGAGCCCGGTCGCGACCGCGCCGAGCCAGAACACGCCGTAGTGCAGCCACAGCCTCCTCGCGCGCAAGAGTGTCCGCTTGTCGATGAATCCAGGAATGCGCATCAGGTCATGGCCAAAGCAAATTTAAGGCACATTGTGACATAAATTCGCCTCGCCTTCCGATCAAGGCCTCCTTCGGGACTATCGGTTCACGCTGTTTTCTCGCTGAACACCCAGCCGAAGGAACCATAGTGCGCCTTGTGCTCGGCCGCGAGCTTGAGCAGGCATCGCTCGCCTTTTGCCGTCAGATGCACCTGCACCTGCCGGCGATCGGTCTTGTCGGTTTTGCGCGTGACGAGGCCCGCCGCCTCGCAACGCGACACCAGCGCGGCCGTGCCGTTGGGCGCGGCCTGCAGGCGTTCGGCGAGCTCGCCGACGGTGGCCCACTGCCGCTCCGGAAAACCGCGAATGTGCAGCAGCAACTGATACTGAAGCGTCGTGATGCCGGCTGCATTGGAGATCTCCTCCGACACGCGCAAAAACTTGCGCAGTTCATAGCGGAAGATCGACATGGCTTCCAGGTCCTGCTTGCCCGGATGCGTGACTTTCTGCTTCGTGTTCGACGACATCGATGATCCTGATTCGAGGTGAATGCCACAGTGCGCGGGAGGCGCCGGGTGCCTTCAAGTGTACGAAAGGATCATACAGAGTGTGTGCCTGCGGTCCGACGAACGGAAGGCGCGGGCCCGATGCAGGAACGGGCCCGCGCGAACATCGCCGGCCTACTGCGACATCGCCCCCGATGCGGGATGATCCATGCCCGATGCACCGTGCTTCTTCATCTTGTCGCTCTTGCCCATCGAGTCGTGCGACATGCTGTCTTTCTTCATCGTGTCTTTGGACATCGCGTCCTTGGACATGGAATCGTTCGACATCGTGCCGCTCGCCTGAGCGAACGCGGCCGATGCGCCCATCATCAGCATCGCCGCGAGAACTGCCTTCATCGATCGCTTCATTGCTTCTCTCCTTGGTGAGTCAAACATGGCATCCGGACAATCCGGAACCGGTGGATGGCGCGGCGCTCAGGAGCCGCCGAACCAGTTGTAGCCCTGGTCGACCCAATAGCCGCCCGGGTACGTGTTGGTGACGAATATCTCGACGATGTGCTTCGGGTTCTTGTAGCCGAGCTTGGTCGGCATGCGCAGCTTCATCGGATAGCCGTATTTCGCAGGCAGGCGCTGGCCGTCGTATTCGAACGTCAGAAGGGTCTGCGGATGCAGCGCCGTCGGCATGTCGATGCTTTCGTAGTAGTCGTCGGCGCAGCGAAAGCCGACGTACTTCGCCGTGGTATCCGCGCCCACGCGCCGCAGAAACTCGAAGAACGGCGTGCCGCCCCAGCGCCCGATCGCGCTCCATCCCTCGACGCAGATGTGCCGGGTGATCTGCTCCGCGTGCGGCAGCGCGTATAGCTGCGGCAAGGTCCATACGCGCTGCCCGGTCACGAGGCCGCTCACTTTCAGGCGATAATCGTCGCCGTTCACCTCCGGCACGTCGTCGATGCCGTAGAACGCATTGAACGGAAACGGCCGCGTGAGCTGTGCCTCGGTGTAGGTCGGCGCGAGCTGCTTCGGATCGAAGAGCAGGGCCTGGGCGCGATCGTTCAGGCGCGATACCGCGGTGAGGAACGTGTTGACCGATTGGTCATCGGTGATCGAGCAGCCGCTCAGAAGCGCGAGCCCGCCCAGCGTCAGCATGCGTTTGCCGAACAGTCGCCGCGACGGCATGTCGAGTTCGCGGCGCGCATCGGCCAGCACGGACGCACGATCGACCTCGATGATTCGTTTAACGTCGGTTTTCATGGTGTGTTCCCGAGGTTCATCAGCGGCCGCGCAGCATCGTCAGCAGCGAGCGCGGCACGAGCGCGACCATCGCCACATGCACGACGACGAACGCCGCCATGAACGCCATCGCGCAGAAGTGCACGATGCGCGCGTTGTCGTAGCCGCCCATCAGTTCGCGCAGCAGCGGGAACTGCACCGACTTCCAGATCGCGAGCCCTGACAGCACGAGCACGATCAGATCGACGATGACCGCGAGATAGGCGAGCTTCTGCACGGCGTTGTAGTGGCGCAGATCGGCGTGCGAGAGCTTACCGCTCAATGCGGCGAGCAGGTCGTGCAACACGGCGCGCGGCGAAACGGGAAAGAACTTCGAAACGAAACGGCCGCTCGCGACGTTGAGCGCGATATAGACGATGCCGTTGAACACCAGCAGCCACATGGCCGCGAAGTGCCACTGCAGCGCGCCGCCGAGCCAACCGCCGAGCGTGATCGACGGCGGAATGACGATTTGCCGGAATACCGGCGATGCGTCGTAGATGCGCCAGCCGGAGAACATCATGATCAGCGCGGCGAACGCATTGAGCCAGTGCGTGATGCGCAGCCACAGCGGATGGACCGGTGCATCGCGGGGCGATCGTTCGTGCGCTGCGTTGAGGGGCGCTTTCATCGTTTCCATATGGGTCACCTCGATCGTCGATTTCGACTGGGTTACCGGTTAATTCGTGTCGGGCGCGCTTCCGGTTACAGCCGATTCGTTTCGATGACCAGCCGAAAAAATTTCAGGTCACGCTGTAACGCGCGACGCCGAAACGACGAACTAACGCAAGGCAGGAGGTGAACGACGACCATGGACCAGGAAGGCGCTATTGAGGCGCGTCACGGCTTCGGCTACTCTGAAACGATCGATCTGAAACGCGGCGTCTCCCTCGCCTGCGTGGCGGCGCTCGCGCCGCCGGTTACTTCGACCCGTTGCATCGGACCTACAGGAACCATGTCGCAAGATGCGGAAAGCCGGTTGAAAGCACTGTTCATCGGCGGACTCGATGGCGATCAGAACGCGTACCGCAGCTTCCTGCAGGCTCTCACGCGGCATCTGCGCGGCTATCTGCGAAAGCGCATCGCGCATCGTCCCGACGATGTCGAAGATCTCGTCCAGGAAATTCTGCTGGCGGTGCATAACGCGCGTCACACCTATCGTCCGGATGAGCCGTTGACGGCCTGGCTGCACGCGATCGCCCGCTACAAGCTGATGGACTTCTTCCGCGCGCATGCGCGCCGCGAGTCGCTGAACGTCCCGCTCGACGATCACGAGGAACTGCTCGCCGCCACCGACGACGAACCCGCGCAGGCGCGCCACGACGTCGGCAAGCTGCTCGAACATCTGCCGGACAAGCAACGCTTGCCCATCGTTCATATGAAACTCGAGGGTCTTTCGGTGACGGAAACGGCGCGGCTCACGGGTCTGTCGGAATCGGCCGTGAAGGTCGGCGTGCATCGCGGTCTGAAAGCGCTTGCCGCCAAAATCCGGGGGCTGCGATGAACACCGACGAACTGATCACTCTCCTGTCGAATCAGGTGACGCGCGTGGACCGTGCGGCCGTTTCGCGCCGGTTCGTTCAGGCTCTGCTGCTAGGGGCGGCGGGCTCGCTCGTGTTGATGAGCATCGTGTTCGGCGTGCGTCACGATCTCGGCACGGTCGCGCGCACCGGCGTCTTCTGGGCGAAGCTGGCATTTCCGCTCGCCATCGCCGTCGGCGCAATGCTCACCGTCGGCCGGGTCGGCCGGCCCGGCGCGCGCGTGGGGTACTCGTGGGCGATCGTCGCATTGCCGTTCGCGGCGGTCTGGATCGCCGGCTGGCTGGTCTTCGACCGGGCCGATCCCGCCGCGCGCTGGACGCTCGTGCTGGGTCAGACGTGGCGCACGTGCCCGTTCAATATCCTGCTGCTCTCGATACCGACCTTTCCCGCCGCGATCTGGGCGATGCGATCGCTCGCGCCGACGCGCCTGCGGCTTGCCGGCGCCATCGCGGGATTGCTGGCCAGTTCGACGGCGACGATCGTCTACTGCCTGCACTGCCCCGAGATGAGTCCCGCATTCTGGGGCGCGTGGTATGCGATCGGCATGTCGTTGCCGGCGCTCATCGGCGCGTGGCTAGGTCCGCGGCTCCTGCGCTGGTGAGGGCATGCGAAGCGTTGCAGCGCCTATTGCGGCAATCGATCGCCACGCCAGACCTGACACTGCTGACGGACGACTTCGTGCAACGAATCGTGTGCATCGTAGATTCGGCGCAACCAGGTTGCATCGCTCTGACCGGCGCTCACGGCACGCCGGATGATATCGAGACCTTCCTCCGCGCCGAGCGCCTGCGCATGGCCGGCGATCGCATCCAGCGTGGCAAGAATCTCGTCGCGAATCGGGCCGCGGTGCCCGGTCTCCGGATTCACGCACGTTCCGTCCAGCCCGAAGCGGCAGGCCATGAACCGGTTCGCCCGGTACACCTCGTAATCGCGCTCACTGAGGCGCAACGGTTTCTCGACGAGCAGATACCTCGAAAGCGACTGAATATAGGCGGCAATCGCCGCCGCCCATTCGACGCGTAGCGGCGTGTCCATCACGCGTACTTCGATCGTGCCGTATCCCGGGCTCGGCCGTATATCCCAGTAGAAGTCTTTCAGGCTCTTGGCGAGGCCCGTGTTCGTCATTCGATCGAAATAGGCTTCGAAGTCGGACCATTGCGTGACGAAAGGCGCTTGCCCCGACAAAGGAAACGGCGCAACGGAATTGAGTCTCGCGCACTGAAACTGTGTGTCGCTTCCCTGAACGAACGGAGACGAAGCAGCCAGGGCGATGAAGTGCGGGACATATCGCGAGAGCGAATGGAGCAGAACGAGCGCCGAGTCGGCATCCGGACAGCCAACATGAACGTGCTGGCCGAAGATCGTGAATTGCTGGTAAAGGGCGCCGTACAGCCCCATGAGGTATTCGGAGCGTTCTCGCCCGTCGGAACGCTGGTCGAACCAGTTCTGGAAGAAATTCGTGCCGCCGCCGCACACCCCGACATTCAGAAAATCGGCCGCCCGGACCAAGGTATCGCGCAACGCCTGCAGTTCGCTTCGCGCCTGATCGAAGTCCTTGCACACGCCGGTCGACAGCTCGATCATCCCCTCTGTCGTTTCCGGATTGATCGCCCCCGCAAAAGTCTCTTCCTTGACTCGATTCAGCAACTCCGTCGTTGCCTTCGTCAGATTGTAGTCGTGGGTATTGACGACCTGAATTTCGAGCTCGACGCCGATAGTAAAAGGTTCTGACGACGCAAATGGCTGCAGCATGGGATGTCCTGTCGCTCGGAGATCGAGACCCAACGATTGCAAAGCGGCAGGGGTTGAGCGCGACGGAGCGGGCCGAGACGGCGTCTCGGGTTCACTCGCCAGCACGTTCACCCGCCGATATCACCGGGCCACATCACCCGACTGGAAAGCGCCGCTCCAGTCACGGCCATAGCCGGCTGCGGCCGCCTTTTGTGCCGCGGCACGAAACTCCGCTGCCTGAATTTCGCCCTCGGGAAAATCCGCCCAGGCAGTCGGCCCGTATCCCGCCCTTTCGGCTTTCACCACGTCGGCGCGGACTTGCGCGCGTGTGAGGGACTGCTGATTCGCCTGCGCGAACGAGAGAACCGGTGCGGCAAAAGCCAACGCGACAATCACTGTGATCAGCGATTTCATGGCGACACCTCCCAAGCATGTTGCGGAGCTGCATCGACGAGTGCATTCGACTTGCTCACATAGCTTAGCAGGTTGCAAAACTAGGGCAAACACCAGCACGGCCTTGCATTTCTGTGCGCCGCAACAACTCGGGAACTGTGTTTATCCCGATCGCATGGGCTGCGGAAAACAATCCCGACGAGGACGCACGGCAAGCGAGCCGGATCGATTGGATGGAAGGTGAGAAAGACGCGATGAAAATGGCCCGGCCTCAGGGCCACTTCATGCTGGGCTGCACGGCTGCGGGCGGATAGACGCACCATGAGCCGTCGCCGTGCTGAAAGAAGAATAGGGCGAACGTCGCGGAGGATCGCATCACTTCGACGCGCACGGCGCGCCACGGCCGCTCCCGCGAACGAACGGGTCGGGTCACCCGGAATGTCTCGTCCTTGCCGAACCAGTCATTCACGAAGAACTTGAGCGATGTGGTCTGACTTCTCATATGTCTTCCGCGCCACCGTCTGCGTCGATAGGAACATCATCGAGAGGATCGATGCTTCGGTCTATTGAAATAACCGGCGGCGCGCTTAACCGAAACGTTAAGGCGCAACGCGCGCCGGCGACCTCAGCGCAATGCATCGCGTGTTGCGAGCGGCTTGAAAAGGCGGCTCCACATCAGGCTCACGAGTATCGTCGCGCAGCCGCCGAGGACGACCGAGCCGACCACGCCGAGCGCCGATGCAGTCACGCCGGATTCGAATTCGCCTAGCTGATTGCTCGCGCCGATGAACAACGTATTGACCGCCGCGACGCGTCCGCGCATGCGATCCGGCGTCTCCAGTTGAACCAGCGTCTGCCGCACGATCACGCTGATGGTGTCCGCGCCGCCCGAGATCGCGAGCAGCAACAGCGAAGCCGGGAACCATCGCGAGAGCCCGAAGCCCGCAATGGAGATTCCGTAGACGGCCACCGCGATCAGGAGCTTCTTGCCGACGCCGCTGCCGATCGCACGTCGCGACAGGATCAGACCCACGCAAAGCGCGCCCGCCGCGGGAGCCGAGCGCAGCAAGCCCAGACCTTGCGGCCCCACGTGCAGAATCTCTTTCGCGTAGACGGGCAATAACGCCGTCGCGCCGCCGAACAGCACTGCGAACAGATCGAGGGAAATGCCGCCGAGCAGCAAAGGGTTGCGCCAGATGAAGCGCAAGCCGGCGAGTATCGACTCTGCGGTGACGGGCTCGCGCGGCGACGGAATGTAGTCGTATCGCACGAACGCGTACATGACGGCGCTCATGCAGAACAACGCGGCGCTCGTCAGATACACCGTGACGACGCTGATCGCAAAGAGCACTCCGCCCAACGCCGGTCCGGCGATGACGGAGATTTGCTGGACCACCGTGCTCAGCGCCATCGACCGCGCGAGCAGCGAAGGCGGGACGAGCATCGGCAGCAGCGCCTGCTGGCCTGCCATCTGAAACGGACGGATGGCGCCGAGCACGAGCGAGAGCCCGAGCAATACCTCGCGCGTCACGCTGTGCGTGGCCGTCGACACGACCAGCAACGCCGCCGTGACGGCCTGTGCCGCGAGACATATTGCGACCATCCGTCCGCGATGCATGCGATCGGCGCAATGACCGGCGAGAAGCGTCGTCGCGAGCCCGGGTATGAACTGGAATAGCCCGACGAGGCCCAGATCCCATGCACTCGACGTGAGATCGTACATATGCCAGCTGATCGCCAGCATCAGCATTTGCTGAGCGGTGATCGAACCGACGCGTGCGATCAGAAAGCGCGTCAGCGAAGCATGGCGCAGCAGGGACGTGACGTCATCTCGTGCAGGGGCCGACGGCGATGGCGTTCCGCGCACCCGCGTCATGACGCGGCACGCTCTTCGTACTGACGCGCGTCGAACGCGCTCTCATTGACTTTCGGGGCCCACTCGCGCCGCAGCAGCACCACGGTGCTGGTCGCGCCGAGCAACAGGAACATGAAGATCGCCAGCATGGGCAGCGTGTAACTGTGTCCGACATGAAGCAGCCAGCCCGACAGACTGGCCGAAACCCCACCCGCGAGACTCGTCGCCACCTGTTGCAAGCCCGTGTTGAGACCCACTGCCTGCTTCGGAATCAAGGTCAGCTTGACCAGGGCGAGATTGTTCGCGGTGACGAAGCCCAGCAGCGATAGCGAGACGACATTCCAGAACAAGGCCATCTGCGGCGAGCGCGTGTACGCGCCGAACAGCACCGTGGTGCCACCGACGAACCCGGTCACGATGAACGACTTGCGCACCGCCACCGCATCGTGGCCACGCGCGATCAGCCGGTCCGCCGCCCATCCGGCGAGCGCCGCCACGATCGCGATGCCCACGAAACTGAAGAAGGTGTAGAGACCCGACTGCTCCAGCGAAAGGCCGCGCTGCTCGACCAGATAAGCCGGCATCCACGTCATGCAGTAGAACGCGAAATAGCTGTAGCAGAAATTCGTGATCAGACCGCCCCACACCACCGGACTCGACAGCAGATTGCGCAGTGGAACCGATGCTGCCCGTTGCCTGGCCGTCGCGAGCTGCGCCTTCGAAGGGAAATCGTTCTCGAGCATCAGCAGCCACGGCAGCAGCCAGATCAGCCCGGCCAGACCGGTGACGACGAACATCGCCTTCCACGAAGTGATCGCGATGAGCCACGCCGCGATCGGCGCGCCGAGCGCCGGCCCCATCTTGCCGCCGATGGAGTAGATCCCGAGCGCGGTGCCCTTGCGGGTCTCGTCGAAGTGATCGGCGAGATACCGATAGGTGGCGGGCACCACCACCGATTCCGCAGCGCCGATCAGAAGGCGCATCAGGATCAGCGCGCCGAGCGTGGTGACGACGCCCGTGGCCGCCGCGGCGAGGCACCACAGCAGGAAACAGATCGAATAAGGCCATTTCACGCCGTAGCGATCGACCAGCCATCCCATCGGCATCTGCAGCAGGCCGTAGGACCAGAACATCGCGGAGCCGAGCCAGCCGCGCTCGACATGTGTCAGCGCGAAGTCGCCGACGAAATGATGATCCGCGAACGCAGCGGACACGCTCGTGCGGTCCATGTGCGAGATCATCAGGCCGAGCGCCAGCAGCACCAGGATGACCCAACGATTCTCGCGCCTTTTCACGTCTTGTCGGGCAATGTCCGCCACTTCGCGCCTCGTCTTTCTGGTCAGCCGAGGCTGCCGGTCACATCGTCGAACAGCTCGTCGACGGACAGGCGGCGCGGGATGATCTTCTGGTCGAGCGCCCAGTCGATTGCCAGTTGCAGGCCATTGCGGTTCGCTTCGAGTCCGATCGGCGGGAACGCGGCCGGCACGCCTTCGGCGAGCGAGCGGCTCTCGACGATCATCCGGTACAGCTCGCGGACGATGTCCGGCCGCTCCGTCGACACGTTCTCGTGCACCGCGAACATATGGTTGATCGGCACCACGCCGCTGCGCGCGAACCAGTCTTTCGCGGCGTTGTGCGCATCGGGCACGAGGGTGCGCACGCGCTCGTCCTTCGGCATGTCCTCGCCGAGCAGCGCAGCGGCCAGTTCGCCATCGAGCATCATCTGCGGGATCGAGGAACCTGCCGGCAGACGCTGGCAGTTCTGCGGATCGCTGTACTCCGCGAGGTGGCCGTCGCCCAGCGTCATCCATGTGACCTTGTCGAGATCGACACCGTATTCGTGGCGCAGAATGCCGCGAATCCATAGCGCGGTCGTTTGCGTATAGGTGCGCACGCCGACCTTCCTGCCCTCGATGTCCTTCGGATCGAGATGCCCGAAGTCGAGGTTGTATCCCGCGCAGTGATGCTGGAAACGTCCCGAGATCGGCGTCGGCAGCAACACGTACGGCTTTCCGTACGCCTTCGCCTGCAGGAACGTGACGATCGCCAGCTCGCCGGCGTCGAACCTGCTCTCGCGCACCATCGCCTTGAAGCCGTTGTGCGCGGGCGTCGGACCGCAGTAGTCGAGGTTGACGAGGTCCGACTTCACGCGCGCATCGCGCATCGCTCTGGTCACCGCGTACTCGGCCAGATTGACGCGCAGCGTCGGTGCTCCGGTCAGGGTCGTTGTCATGAATACCGCTCCTTGTGCTTGAACCTTGAAAGTCGAATAACGGAATTACAGCCGGACTTCGATGAGACACGGACCCGGCTCGCGCGTCGAATCGACCATCGCCTTGTGAAAATCTTCGGCGGTCTCGACGGCCACGGCCGGCACGCCCATGCTTTTGGCCATCGCCAGCCAGTCGATGCGCGGCTTGTCGATATCGATCATCGACAGCGCCCGCTCGCCGGGCGCGCCCGCGCCCATGTTTGCGTACTCCGCCTTGAGGATCGCGTAACTGTTGTTCGCGAAGATGATCGTCGTGACGTTCAGGCTCTCGCGCGCCTGCGTCCAGAGCGACTGGATCGTGTACATCGCGCTGCCGTCGCCGACCATGCAGAACACGCGTCGATCGGGACAGGCCAGCGCCGCGCCGGTCGCAACGGGCGTCGCGTAACCGATGGAGCCGCCCATGTTGTTGATGAGGTCGTGCGGCAGCGCGCCCATCGTGAGGCTCATGGATTCGCGCCCGGTCGTCAGCGACTCGTCCACGACGATGCAGTGCTCGGGCAACGCCGCTGCCAGTGCATGCGCGATGCTCGTCGGATTGAGCGCGCCTGTCGGCGTCGGCGTCTCGATGCGATGCTGAAGGACCGGCGCGGTGTCGGCGGCGCCGAGCGCCTGCAACAGCATGTCGAAGGCGAGTTCGCTGTCTTCGTCGGCTTCGACGAGCGCGTGCACCAGCGTGCCTTCCGCCTTGAGCAGGCTCGGCTTGTCCGGATAGGCGAAGAACGCCACCGGCTCGCGCGTTTCCACGGTGACGATGTGCTTGAAGTCCCCGAGGAACGCGGTGGCCTGCGCGACCGCGTACGGAATGCGCGCGATCGGCACGCGTCCCGCGCCGCGCTCGATGCGCGCGGTGAAGAACTGCGAGCCCAGCAGCGCGCCGGTGGCCGCGCTCACGCGTCCGGCCTTCTCCAGCGCCGCGCCGCGTGTCGCCTTGTTCGCGAGCACGATCAACGTCGGCTCGCCCGAGCGCAGCACGCGCGCGACGTGCTCGATGCGCGCGGCGCTCGGCGCCTTGCGTCGTTCGACGATCGCGGGCGCAAGCGCGGGCGTTTGCGCGACCGGCTGCCACGACGTATCGCCGGGCAGGATCAGCGTGGCGATCTGCCCCGGATGCTCGCTCGCCTTGGCCACCGCCTGCGCCGCGTCCCACGCGATCGTGTCCGGCGACGCCGCGCGCCGCACCCAGTGGCTCAGCGGCCGCGCGAGGCCTTCGATATCGGACGTCAGCGGCGGATCGTACTTGAGATGCGACACCGAATGCTCGCCGACGACGTTCACCATGCCCGACGACGCGCGCTTCGCGTTGTGGATGTTCGCGAGGCCATTGGCGAGGCCCGGGCCCAGATGCAGCAGCGTCGAAGCGGGCATGTCCTTCATCCGGTAATAGCCGTCGGCGGCGCCGGTGGCCACGCCTTCGAACAGGCACAGCACGCTGCGCATCTTCGGGTTGTGGCCCAGCGCGGCGAGAAAATGCATCTCCGACGTGCCCGGATTGGCGAAGCAGATGTCCACGCCCTGCCCGACCAGGGTCGCGACGAGACTTTCGGCGCCGTTCATCAGTAGCCCGCCAGTTCGCGTGCGAGACCGACCACGCCGTAGGTGCGGGCCGGCGCCGACATCAGGAATCGATAGCCTTCTTCCTGCAGGCGGCGATGATTCTTCGCCGTGACGTGCGGATTGCCGACCACGACATTGTGCTTGTGGCACGTTTCCGCGATCTGACGCATCGCGGCGGCGACTTCCGGATGCTCGTATTGACGCGGCAGTCCGAGCTCCTGGCTGAGATCGCCTTCGCCGATCAGGATGAAGCCGATGCCCGGCACATTGGCGAGGATGTCGTCGAGATTCTCGATCGCCTGCGTGCTTTCGCACATCAGGCCGACGAGGATCTCGCCTTGCGGCGCGAGCGGCCAGACGTCGGCTTTCTGGTAATAGTCCTGCATCGACAGGCCCCAGTAGCGCGCCGCATTGGCCGGGCCGTCGCCGCGCACGCCCTTGGGCTCGTACAGCGGCGCGTTCTTCGGACGCGCATAGCGGCACGACGCGACCGCGTTGTACGCCTGCTCGACGGTCGCCACATGCGGCCAGATCACGCCGTAGGCGCCGCGATCGAGCACCTGCTTCGCGAAGCTCTGGTTCATCTCCGCGCCATTGGCCGGGATGCGGGCGAGCGGCGTCACCTTCGGCGCGATCGATCCGGATTCCGCGATCTGCTTGCGGCTCAGCATGTACTGCAGCGCGTCGCCGAGCGCGCTCACGTCGTACGGGTTGTGCTCCATTTCGAAGACGATGCCGTCATACGGCGAATCGCTCATCTCGATGGCGGTCTGCTTGTCCAGCTTGGCGAAGGCGGCGTGCGCGGCCTTGCCCGATTCGAAAGCGCGGATGATGCTGTTCAGACGGGTGTCGGACATGGTGGTCTCTCTGGTCAACTCGTTCGGATCGTTCAGCTCAAGGCCGGATACAGCTTCTGCGCGGTCTTGCCGAAGATCCACGCGCGGTCTTCATCGTCGAGGGAGGCGAGGCCTTGCCGGGCCGTCGCGAGAATCTCGCTCAGCGTGCCGGTCGAGGTCGGGAAGTTCGAGCCCCACGCCATGCGCTGTGCGCCGAAAGCCTCGACCACGCGCGGGAAGAATGTCGCGGCGCTCGCCTTTTCCTTCTTCACGTCGCCGAAGATGCGCGGCGTGAGCTTCATATAGATGTTCGGCAGATCGGCCAGCGCGAACAGGCCCGCCGCGTTCGCATACGGCGGGCCATCGAGCACGTCGGGGCGCGCGAGGTGATCGAGGATGATGTTCACCGTCGGAAACTTCTCCGCGAGCATGCGCACTTGCGGCAGACCGACCGGTCCGGTCTGGATGCACATCGGCAGCTTCAGCTCGGCGAGCATCTCCCATGCCTTGAACGATTCGGGATTGTCGAGCTCGCTCGGATCGAAGTCCTTGGTCGAGCCGCCGGTGAAGATCCGCAGGCCGGCCAGGCCCTTGTCGGCCCAGCGCCTGATGACCGCGGGCACATCGTCGGCGAGCATGTCGACGGAACCCACGGCGATGAGCCGGTCCTTGTACTGGTTGCAGCCGTCGACGACATAGCTGTTGTCGAAACCGTAAGTCGTCGACGAATGCACGACAGCCGCTTTGGCGACGCCGGCGGCGTCCATCGCTTCGATCAGCGCCTCGACGGTATTGGGACGCTCCTGCGACCAGTCCGAGCGCTTGCCGAAGAGCGGCGCGGGCGGATAGCGCATCTCGTCGTCCGAGACGATGTGGGGATGAATGTCGATGATGTTCACGTTGCCCTCACAGTCCCTTGGCTTTCAGATGCTTGTCCAGTCGCGGATACACGCGCCGAGCGTTGCCTTCGAAAATCGCGTGCCGGTCCGCCTCGCTCAGCGCCTCGCACGCGTCGATGTAGCGCTTCGTATCGTCGAAGTACTCGCCCGTGTTCGGATCGCGCCCGCGCACCGCGCCGATCATCTCCGAGCCGAACAGCACGTTGCTCGTCGGCACCACCTTGGTCAGCAGTTCCACGCCCGGATGGTGATACACGCACGTATCGAAGAAGATGTTGTTCAAGAGGCCCTCGAGCGGACGATTCGCCATTTCCAGCGACATGCCGCGATAGCGTCCCCAGTGATACGGCACCGCGCCGCCGCCATGCGGAATCACGAGGCGCAGCGTCGGGAAGTCCTTGAACAGATCGCCCTGCAGCAACTGCATGAACACCGAGGTATCCGCGTTCAGGTAATGCGCGCCGGTGCCGTGATGGCACGGATTGCACGACGCCGCGACGTGGATCATCGCCGGCACGTCCAGATCGCACAGCGCTTCGTACAGCGGATACCACTCGCGGTCCGTCATCGGCTTGCCGGTCCAGTAGCCGCCGCTCGGGTCCGGATTCAGATTGCAGCCGACGAAGCCCATCTCCTCGACGCAGCGGCGCAGCTCCGCCACCGAGTTCTTCGGCGGCGCCGAAGGCGACTGAGGCAACTGGCACACCGGCACGAAGTTCTCCGGGTAGAGGTCGCACACGCGGCGCACGAGGTTATTCGACACTTCCGCCCACTCCAGGCTCGTGCGCTCGTTGCCGAGGTGATGACTCATCAGGCCCGCGATCGGCGAGAACAGCGTGAGGTCGCCGCCGCGCTCTTTCTGCAGGCGCAACTGGCCGTTGCCCACGCCTTCGCGGATCTCGTCGTCGTTCACATGCGCGCCGGAGAGCGACGGTGCGTTGGCCGGATCGTTGGCCGATTCGATTTGCTTCGCGCGCCATGCGCGAAACGATGCGGGAACGGTCGTGAAGTGACCGTGGCAATCGATAATCATGTTCTTGGGTTTCCGTGCTAGGTTCAAACGCGGGGATCGACGAACAGCTCGCTCATGGACATGCGCCGCGGCGTCAGGCCCTGCTTGAACGCCGTCGCCTCCAGCGCTTCGATGGTCTTGCGGTTCTCTTCGAGTCCATACGGCAGCGGGTCGCGACCCACGATCTTCTGCAATTCCAGATACTTCCTGTTCTTCTTGTCCCTCAGCTCGCCCGCGTTCAGCTTCGCGAGCCATTCCTGCTTCGCCCGCTCGAACGCGTCGTAGATCGACTTCGCCACCCACGGATGCTCGGCCAGCACCGCGTCCTTCACCACGATCGTCCCGTGCATCGGATACACGCCCGTGCGCGCGTAGTACTCCGCTTCGAGTTCCGCCGCATTCGGAAACAGATCCGGATAATCCGCTTCCACTTCCTTCCAGCCGCCCGTCGGCGCGCCCGTGCGGCCGATCCCCGCGTTGCCGTGCATGCCCGCCACCAGCTCGCCCTTCTCCATCATCTCCGCCAGCGAACTGCCTTGCGGCGCGTGAATCACGTTGGGCGGCAGCTTCAGTTGCGTGACGTGCTCTTCGTCGTCGACCACCCACGTCACCTTCGACGGATCCAGCCCGTATTCGTCCATCAGCACCTGACGCGTCCATGCGCCCGTCGTCACCGAATACGCGCGCACGCCCACCTTCTTGCCTTCCAGATCCTTCGGCGTCTCGATGCCCGCGTCCGGGCGCACCAGCAGTCCCGAGTGATGAAAGCGGCGCACCACGAAGATCGGCAGCGCCACGAACGGCGCCCCGTATGCACGCGCGATGATGTAGGTCGTCGGCGCGAGCTCGCATACGTCGAATTCCACATCGCGCACCATGCGCCGAAACGCGCCGATCTGCGGCTCTACCGTGATGAACTCGGCGTCCACGCCTTCGATCGGAATCGAGCCGTCGCGAATGGCCGAGGTATGCGGATGCTCGGCGATCGCGAGTTTGAGGTGAACCTTCCTGGTCAACTTAGTCTCCTTGGGTACTGATCTCGTTGACGACATCTTCTTCCCGCGCCCGGATACCCGTCTATTGAATTAACAGGCGGGTGGCTTAACTATTTGGTAAAGGCATTACCGTTTGGTTAACGCAGCGCCTCACACAACGTCGTGCGATTGATCGATCCGCTTCGCTTTCGACGTCGCATCGGCACTCGCTCTAAGCTGCTGCGCCGCCTCTTCCAGACACGCGATCATCAGTTGCGCGCTGGGCGTCAGGCCTCGATTGCGGTTCCACATCACGCCGGCGGGCCGCAACAACCGGGGCAGGCTCAACGGCAGCGTATGGAGCGGCTGGGTCGTGTCGTTGGCCGGCGTGCCGGCCATCACCGCGATGAAGTCCGATATCTGCAGATGCGCCCGCGCGACGTGAACGGAGAGCGTCTCGATGTAGTTGGTCGTGAGCGGCACGTTGTGCGCTTCGAGCGCCCGTTCGAGCGGATCGCGCAGGATCGAGCCGGGCGGCGGCAAAATCCACGGATAGGGATGAAGGTCCGACCACGTGAGGCTTTTGCGTCGCGCGAGCGGATGGTGACGGCCCGTCATCAGGGTCACGGGCTCTTCGAGCAGCTCCTTCTCTTCGAAGCTGCCGAGCGCGTCCGGCGCGGGAAGACGTCCCACGACGAGATCGAGACGCCCTTGCCAGAGTTCGGGAAGCAAGGACGACGTCGTTCCTTCGATGACCGTCACGTTGGTGCCCGGCGACCGGTTCTTCAGCAGGCTTAACGCCTGCGGCAAAAGCGCCGACGCCGACGCGGGCAACATGCCGATATGCACCTTGCCCTCGGTTCCCGAACTGAGCGCCTTCAGCTCGTCACGCGCCTGATGCAGGATGGTCAACATCTCCCGCGCATGACGAATCAGGCAATCGCCATACGGCGTCGGCACGAGACCTTGCGCCGTGCGCGAAAAAAGCGTGAGCCCGATGCCGCGCTCCAGTTCGGCGAGCGACTTCGATACCGCGGGCACCGTCACATGAGTGACATCGGCAACCTGCGTCAGATTGCGATATGTATCGATCGTCACGAGCAGGCGCAGATGCCGCGCCTTCAGGTTGATCTGCAAATACCAGTCAAGCCCAGACACGTCGTGTTCCTCCCGCGGCTTTACGATCTCGTTGAGGACTCAGTCCTTCGGCTGAAGCGCGTGCAAGCTCATGCCGAGCGATATCGACGTGAAATAGCCGACGGTGACGAGCAGCTCGGCGATCACCGCGCGGCCGAGCGCCGCGTCGTAGCGTGTGAAGCGCGCATCGTCGATCGCGCCGCCGGCGAGGATGTCGCAGACCGCGTCGCAGATCAGACCGAAACGGTCGTCTCCCGCGTCGGGCCGCCGCTTCTCGAGGATCGCGTTCACCACGTCTTCCGGTACGCCGGACTTCAGCGCGTGCCGGCGATGATTCGCGATGACATAACGCGCATTCCAGAACACGGCCGTCGAGAGGATCGCCACTTCGCTTTCCGCTTCGCTCAGCACCGGCGAATGGTCGACGTGCGTGCCGATGATCTCCATGCCTTCGGCAAGACGCGGGTTGTGCAGCCAGATGTTGAACGGCGTGGGAATGCGTCCGCGCCCTTCGCCCAGCCGCGCGATGACCTTGCTCTGCTCCTCGGTCGCGTTCCGAGCGTCGATACGCGCGAGTCGATTGTCCGACATGCTGTTTTCTTCCATCGATGTGATGCGTGTTCGCGGGTTGTTCAGACAGCCCTTGCCCGACGCGCTTCAGGCGCCGCCGCCCAGCGCGGGAAACCATTGCCCGAGGAAGCTGTCCGGCCAGGGAATGTGGATGATCTGATCGAAGACCAGATACAGGAACGCGGTCACGCAAACCGCGAGGATCACGCTGAGCCGCCACGACTCGCGGCCCTCGATGCGCATGTACGCGACGATCATCAGGGGCACCGTCGGGAGCATGCCGATCACGGCCATGCAGGCGAGAAACGCGACGAACCAGCCGAGAAAGCGTGCCGCGCGCAGCAGCGTGACCTTGGTGCCGAGCTTTTCGCCGTGATCGCTCGACACATCCATATGAATGCCGCCGCCTGCGTGCGCCGCCCCCGACGCGTGCGCCGGAATGACGAAGACCTTGTACGCGAGACTGACGCTCGCCGCGATGATAAGGATGCTGGCCACCACCGTCGGCCCGATGCGCGCCATCAGCAGCCATCCCTGCGAACTCACCAGCATGACGACGCCGATGCCGATGAAGAACACATAGACGAGGTCCTCGCGCTTGAGCACGATCTTGCCGCTCGGCTTGAGGCGCGCGAAGCCGCCGGTGCGCAGCGCGTTGAACAGCGGCTTGAAGAACACGAGCGCGGCGAGCGTCAGCAGCACCATGACGACGGGCCGCGTGAGCCAATCGGTGCCGTAGCGCACGAAGGAGATCGACATGTAGCGCTCCATCAGCACGCCGAGCACGAGGCCGAGGATCAGCGGCGGGCGCGCCCATTTGAGGCGCTTCATCGTCCAGCCGATGACGCCGGCCACCAGCAACACGAACAGGTCGCCCCAGCTGCGCGAGCCCTGAAACGCGCCGACATAGATGACCGGCATGATGACCGGCAGAATGAGCGTGTAGCGCAGCGTCGAGATCTTCGCGAACTGGCCGGAGAGCAGGAAGCACAGACCCGCGCCGAAGATGTTGGCGAGCGCGATCGACCAGACCATCGAATAGGTGAAGTCGAGATGCTTGGTCAGCATGTCGGGGCCGGGTATGAAGCCGTGCACCATCATCGCGCCGAGCAGGATGGCCTGTGCCGCGCCGCCGGGCACGCCGAAGGACAGCATCGGCACGAGGCTGCCGCCCTCGCGCGCATTGTTGGCCGCTTCGGGCGCGATCACGCCGCGCACGTCGCCCGTGGTGAAGGTCTGCTTCGCGCCCTTCGCCGTCTGCAACGCATGACCGTAGGCGATCCAGTCCGTCACCGCGCCGGTGATGCCCGGCACCGCGCCGAGCACCGCCCCGAGCCCGCCGCAGCGCAGCACGAGGAACCAGTTGCGCAGGCTGTCGACTACGCCCTGCTTCATGCCCTGACGCGAAGTGAACTGCATGTTTTCCGCGATCGCCGTGCGCCGGATGGCGAGCTCGCACAATTCCGGCAGCGCGAAGATGCCGAGGATGATCGGCACGAGCGGAATGCCGTCCTGCAGATAAAGGATGTCGCCGGTCCAGCGCATCTGCCCCGTCGCGACATTGGTGCCGATCATGCCGACCAGAATGCCGAAGCACGCCGCGACCACGCCGCGCAGCGGCGCATTGCCCGAGAGCGCGGATACCATCGAGACGCCGAAGATCGTGAGGCCGAGCATTTCCGGCGTGCCGATCGACAGCACGAAAGGCCGCACCAGCGGCAGCGAGACGGCGAGAATCACCGCGCCGATCAGCCCGCCGAGCAGCGACGACATGTAGCACGCACTCAGCGCGCGCGACGCCTCGCCGCGTTTGGTCATCGGCAGGCCGTCGAGCACGGTGGCCTGCGAGGCCGCGTGGCCCGGCACGCCGAAGAGCACCGCAGGAATCACGTCCGATGTCGTGATGACCGATGCCATGCCGAGCAGCATCGCGAACGCCGCGTAGGGGTCCATCGTGTAGGTGAACGGCACGAGCAGCGCGAAGCCGGTCAGTCCTCCGATTCCGGGCAGCAAGCCGATCGCCAGTCCGACCACGACGCCGAACACGAGAAAGATCAGGCGGTTGAATTGCAGGAGCGTCGACAACGCATGGCCTGCTGCCAACAGCGTTGCATCATTGAAAAATTCCATGCGTCATCCTGATTAAGTGGCAAGCTCTGTCGGCTCACGCTGTTGTAGGTCAAGCAGTTGCAGCCGTCGCGCGCGCTTCAGTCCGCGAGCATCGGATAAAGCACTTTCGCCGTGCGGCCCCACACCCACGCGCGGTCGTCGTCGCCGAGACCCGCGAAACAGGCCTGGCCCTGCTCGATCAGCGTCTTCAACGGTCCCTTGGACGCCGGATAGTTGGAGCCGAAGGCCAGATGATCGGCGCCGAACACCTCGACGAGACGCGCGAAGAACGGCTCCGCGCCGCCCGGCGCCGCCTGCGCGAGATCGAATGTGCGCGGCGTGATCTTCATGTAGACGTTGTCGTGCTTCGCCAGATCGAAGAGCGCGGCACAGCTCGCATACGGCGGGCCTTCTTCGAGATTCGGGCGGCCGCAATGATCGAGCGCGATCTTCACGCCGGGGAAACGTTCGGCCAGCTCGGCGACCATCGACAGGCCGTCGGGTGTCGTCTGAACCGCCATCGTCATGCCGATCTCCGCGCAGCGTTCCCAGATCGAGAAGGTCGCCGGATCGACGAGCCAGCTTCCATCGCTCTGATGCGTCGCGCCGCCGGTGAAGAGCCGAATGCCGCCCATGCCGTTGGCGAGCCAGCCATCGAAGGTCTTCAACGCGTCGGGCGCGAGCAGGTCGAAGGAATAGACGCCGGTGAAGCGCTTCGGATCCTGCGCCACGCTGTCGGCGACATACGCGTTGTTGGTGCCGTACGTCGTCGACGAATGCACGATCGCCGCTTTGGCGACGCCGGCTTCGTCCATCTCCGCGATCAGTTGCTCGAACGTGATCGGGCGCGTGGCCGACCATGTCGAGCGATGTCCGTGCTGAGGCGCGATCGGATAGCGAACCGTGTCGGTCGAAATGATGTGGGGATGAATGTCGATGATTTCGGGCGTCATGTGTCGTGACCTCTTGATGATGGGCTGTCATGCACCCGCGTGAGGCTCATGACTCGTTTCGTTTCGTGCGCTCAGTGCGAACTGAAGATGAGCTTGCGCGCAGCCTCGAGCTGCGGCTCGGGCGTCGCGTACAGCTTGCTCACGATCTGCTCCACCGCATTGCCGTCGATGGGATCGATCGGATAGCCCGACTGCTTCATCGCGTCGATGAAATCCGGATCCGCGATGGTCTTCGCAAACGCATCGCGCAGCGCGTTCAGGCGATCCTCGGGCACGTCCTTCGGCACGGCGATCGGACGCCCCGCCTGGAACGGCAACAGGAACAGGTTGAACAGCGCCTTTACGTCGGGCTGCGTGATGTAGGCGCTCAGGTTCGGCACATCCGCATAGGCGGCGGGGCTTTTCCAGCCGAGATGCAGCAGCACTTTCATCTTGCCGTCGCGGAGCATGCGCACCGGTTCGCCCTGCTGCAGACCGTCGATGGTCGAGGCCCATCCGTCGACTTCGCCGCGCTGCATCGCCAGATACACTTCGCCGCGTCCCGTGTAACCCGGCACGATGCTCATCTTCGCGCCGAGATATTCATCGAGCAGCGCGGGCAGCGTGCGGTCCTCGTTGGCGAAGCCGGTCGCGCCGATGTACATCTTCTTCTTGCTCAGATCGTCGGCGGTGGTCACGCCCGAGCGGGTCATGGAAACGAGGCAGTACTCGACCTTGTTGAGACTGCCGAGCCATCGGACCTTGCGCGGGTCGAAGCGGCTCTGTCTCTGATCGAGCAGCGGAATATAGAGGTTGTTGCGCTGAAGAAAGCCGATGACCGTTCCGTCGCTCGGCTGTCTGGACTGCAACGACGCAGCCGCGACCATGCCGCCCGCGCCGACGACATTCATCACCACCGCTTTCGGATGGCCGGGAACGTACTTGACGAAGAAGCGCGAGAACTGACGCGCGATGATGTCGGTCGGAGTGCCCGCGTCGGCGCTGACGACCAGGGTCAACGCCTTGCCGCGATAGAAATTCTCGACCGACCGATCGGAAGCGGGCGCGGCAAGCGTCGTCGCGGCGAAACCGAACAGCGCCGCACACGCGCAGATCGCGGTCCTGTAGTTCATAGTCGTCCCTGTCTCCATGTATTGATCCGCGATCCGTCTTCATGTCGCATTGAAGACGCCTTCGTATCCGATGGTGGATCGCGCTGACGTTCGTTTATGTGTGAACGCAGTGAAATTCTGCCAGCGCGCCGGAGAGGGGTCGATTGAGAAAAACAGCCAGCGAATTGAGCAAATGGTTAAGGCCGCGGCGACGGTGCAGAGCGGCGTCGGGCGTGCCTTCCGTCCGCGGACTAGCGCGTGCCCTGTCCCTTTTCGGCGAGTCGCTGCGCGGTGTCTTCGAGGCAGGACACCATGAGTTTCGCCGAGGGCGTCAGCCCGCGAATACGGTTCCAGAGCACGCCGGCCGGTCGCAGGAGCCGGGGAAGGGACAGCGGCAGCGTGTGGAGCGGCTGGGGCTGAGTGGCGTCGTTTGCGGAGGTATCGGCCATCACGGCGATGCAATCCGATACTTGCAGATGCGCGCGCACGACGTGCACCGAAAGCGTTTCGATGTAGTTGTTGGTCAGCGGCACATCGTGCGCTTCGAGCGCGCGCTCGAGCGGGTCGCGCAGGATCGAGCCGACGGGCGGAAGAATCCACGGATAGGGTTTGAGATCCGCCCATGTCAGGGTTTTCCTGCGTGCCAGCGGATGCTGACGCCCGGTCACGAGCGTTACCGGCTCCTCCAGCAGCTCCCGTTCCTCGAAGCTGCCGAGCGTGTCCGGCGCGGGCAGACGGCCCACGACGAGGTCGAGATGGCCCTGCCAGAGCTCGGGCAGCAGCGAAGCCGTCGTGCCCTCGATGACCGTCACGTTCGTGCCCGGCGAGCGCTGCTTCAGCAGGCTCAACGCCTGCGTCAGCAGCACCGAAGCCGACGCGGGCAGCATGCCGATGTGAACCTTGCCCTCCGTTCCGGAACTCAGCGCCTTCAGTTCGTCGCGTGCCTGATGCAGGATCGTCAGCATCGATCGCGCGTGGCGCACGAGGCAGTCGCCGTACGGTGTCGGCACGAGGCCCTGGGCGGTGCGCGAAAACAGCGTGAGTCCGAGCCCCCGTTCGAGCTCGGAGAGCGACTTCGACACGGCGGGCACGGTGACGTGCGTGACTTCGGCGACCTGGCTCAGATTGCGATACGTGTCGATGGTCACGAGCAGGCGCAAGTGCCGCGCCTTCAGGTTGATCTGCAGATACCAGTCGAGTTCCGACACGTCGTCCATCTCTCCCAGGCGTTTTACCAACTCGTTAAGCTTACGGCCATTTTACTCAATCGACCATCCGGCGATACGCGGGCAAAATCCCGATGCGCATTACGCCCGGGGTTCGCGCGTCACGCGCAACGCGTGCGCCCTGACCCGTTTCTCATCTGCACGGCGCACGGAGACAGCACCCATGACCCATCACCACAGCCGCCGCCGCTTCTTGCGCAGCGCCGGTCTTCTCGGACTGAGCGTCGCCGCGAGCGGACTGTGCGCGCCCTATATCGCGCGGGCGGCCGCCGGGCAGATCCGGATCGTCAGCAATCCGGGCCTGGAGAACGCGACGCTGAACGCGCTGATGGACGAAATGGGGTATTTCAGGCAATTCGGCGTCGATGCGCGGATCGTCGAGATCCCCGGCGCGACCGGCCCGTTCGACGCCATCGCCGACGGCGCCGCCGATGTCTGCATGGTGTCGGGCTACAACATGGTGCTCACGCGCATCGCGCAAGGCGCCAGAGTCAAGATCGTCGGCGCCGGGATGAAGAAATGCGCGCTGACCGTCTTCGCAAGGCCGGAAGGCATGAAGACGCTCGACGATCTGCAGGGCAGGACAGTCGCGGTCGGACCGGCGCACGGCTTGCTGCACACGCTGATGCTGCAACTGATGAAGGAAAAAGGCGTCGACGCTTCGAAGGTGAAGTTTGTCGACAAGGGGAGCAACGACCAGTGCCATGACGCGGTCGCGAGGGGCGAGGCCGATGCCTGCTGCGCGAGCGTCTCGCATCTGAACGACCAGGACGGGCTCACGGTCATCCGCGAAGCCGACATGTGGCAGGCCTTGCCGCATTGCATCTTCCAGACCGCCTATGCGTCCGATTCCGCGCTCGCCGGCAAGCATGAAGGACTCGTCGCGGTCATGGCCGCCTATGGCGCGCTTTACGAGTATCTGATGTCGCCGGCATCGCGTGACGCATTTTTCGATGCTCGCCGACACGCGCAAAAGAAGTTCGATGCGGCATCGGCGGACGCTACGTGGACCTTCAATCAGGCGCAGCGGCCCTATTCCCGGGATCTGTCGCTGGCGCGCGGCGATATCGATTATCTGCAGAACATGTATATCGGCCTGGGCAGCCTCGGGCAGAAGCAATCGTTCGATGCCGTGGCCGACATGTCGGCGGCGAAGGCCGCGGCGAAGCTCGTTTCCTGAAATCCCGGCCTTGCGCCATCGAAAAAACCCCGAGAGCAGGATGACGCTCCCGCGCTCGGGGTTTCGACGGCGAAGCTGTGTCGCCGTGACGAGGTTCAGAACGTATGCCTGATGCCGGCGATGACGGAGATCTGAGCGCCGCCGACCGGCGGTGTGGGAACCGGCGTGATCGTCGTGGCCGCGAGCGCGAGATCTCCCGAGTTGTTGATATGCTCGGCCGTAACGTACAGCAACGTGCGTTTGGACAGGAAGTATTCGCCGCGCAAGACTTCGATCAGCGCCTTATTGGGCGAATGCTCGTATCTGAGTTGCGCCACCATGCCGTCGATATGGAAGAACGGCGTCACCGGAACCGTGCCCGTCACCCAGAACAGATTGCTTCTCGGCGTGGCGATGCCTTCGTTCACGCGCTTGATCCAGCCCACACCGAACTTGGCGTTGCGGATCAGGAAGTAGCCGCCGAGCGTGAAGCGGCTGTCGGTGAGATCCGGCGAAGTCAGGCCGCCATAGGTCGCTGCCGTGCCGCCGTAGTTTCGTTCATAGGAGGTGGCCACGCCCCAGGTGTGCGCGTCGTACTTGAAGAGCGCCGAGTACTCGCGGCACTGGTTGGAAGGCGATGTCTGCCCCGGGCAATTCGTCGCGACATTGCTGTTTCCGGCCACGGCATCGCGGCCGAAGCTGTAGTTCACGCCCGCTTCGAAATCGCCGAGGAAATAGCGATAGCTGATGGAGTTATCGGCGCGCGCGTTGGCGATGCCGTTGTCGAGCGTCGTGAGACCCTGTGCGCCCGTGCCGAACGGATTGATGAACGAGATGCCGAAGAAGCGCATCGTGTATTGGCGGCCGATGGTCAGGCGGCCATATTTGCCGTCGATGCCGACATAAGACTGCCGCCCGAACAGCCGTCCGCCCTGCCGCGAGGTGCCGTTGTTCGGCTGGAATCCGCCCTGCAAGTCGAATATGGCCCGGACGCCGCCGCCGAGGTCCTCGCTGCCGCGCAATCCGAAATAGGACGTCGCGGTGCCATCGCCCGTGCGCCACGAATTGGCCGTAGCGGTTTTTCCCTTGGCCACGTTGTTGACGAACTCGACGCCCTGATCGATCAGGCCGTACAGCGTGACCGTGCTGGCGCCGGCGGGCTTCTCGGGCGGTGAGCCCGCTTCCTCATCCTGCGCCCACGCAGGCGCATTGAACATCAATGCGACACAGGCAAAGCCGAGGGCCTTGTATTTCATGATCGTCTCTGTCTCCTTGCGATCCACGCATTGCCGCGCGAGCGAGTCGAAGCCATTCGCCGTGCCGGTCGTGAATCACGTTCTTCGTTTATTTGTTTGCTTGTAACGCACTGAAATTCTGCCAGCGCGGTGCTGTGGGTAAATTGAAAAAAACCGCGTTTCGCTTGAGCGAATGGTTAAGCTCGCGCGCAAGCCGGCTCGTGCCCACAGGGCGAGCGAGGGTCGTTTCCTTGAAATGATCGAAAGCGGCTAGCGCTCGCGCAACGAGCCGAGGTCCACGGTTGCCACGCGTGAAACCAGGGCGAAGCGGAAGTCGAGAATCGAGTTCCGGTGCCTTCCGCGCAGGTTCAGACGCGGGGATCGACGAACAGCTCGCTCATGGACATGCGCCGCGGCGTCAGGCCCTGCTTGAACGCCGTCGCCTCCAGCGCTTCGATGGTCTTGCGGTTCTCTTCGAGTCCATACGGCAGCGGGTCGCGACCCACGATCTTCTGCAATTCCAGATACTTCCTGTTCTTCTTGTCCCTCAGCTCGCCCGCGTTCAGCTTCGCGAGCCATTCCTGCTTCGCCCGCTCGAACGCGTCGTAGATCGACTTCGCCACCCACGGATGCTCGGCCAGCACCGCGTCCTTCACCACGATCGTCCCGTGCATCGGATACACGCCCGTGCGCGCGTAGTACTCCGCTTCGAGTTCCGCCGCATTCGGAAACAGATCCGGATAATCCGCTTCCACTTCCTTCCAGCCGCCCGTCGGCGCGCCCGTGCGGCCGATCCCCGCGTTGCCGTGCATGCCCGCCACCAGCTCGCCCTTCTCCATCATCTCCGCCAGCGAACTGCCTTGCGGCGCGTGAATCACGTTGGGCGGCAGCTTCAGTTGCGTGACGTGCTCTTCGTCGTCGACCACCCACGTCACCTTCGACGGATCCAGCCCGTATTCGTCCATCAGCACCTGACGCGTCCATGCGCCCGTCGTCACCGAATACGCGCGCACGCCCACCTTCTTGCCTTCCAGATCCTTCGGCGTCTCGATGCCCGCGTCCGGGCGCACCAGCAGTCCCGAGTGATGAAAGCGGCGCACCACGAAGATCGGCAGCGCCACGAACGGCGCCCCGTATGCACGCGCGATGATGTAGGTCGTCGGCGCGAGCTCGCATACGTCGAATTCCACATCGCGCACCATGCGCCGAAACGCGCCGATCTGCGGCTCTACCGTGATGAACTCGGCGTCCACGCCTTCGATCGGAATCGAGCCGTCGCGAATGGCCGAGGTATGCGGATGCTCGGCGATCGCGAGTTTGAGGTGAACCTTCCTGGTCAACTTAGTCTCCTTGGGTACTGATCTCGTTGACGACATCTTCTTCCCGCGCCCGGATACCCGTCTATTGAATTAACAGGCGGGTGGCTTAACTATTCGGTAAAAGATGTCGTCGAGACGAAGGAGACCGCGCGAGCGAAAGCGCGCGTTTTTTAGTGCCGCTATCGACCGCCGAACGGTGCGTTGCAGCGGTCGATGCCGGTCTTCAGCCTATCTCGATCGCCGACAATCAGGCCAGCTTTCGAATCTGCGGCGGCTTCCACGAACCGTCGAGAATGGGTTGCCGGCCCCAGTAGGCGCGGATATACAACGAGAACGCACCGTCCGGCGCCGGCAACCAGTTCGTCTCCCGCTCGCCGCCCGGTGACTTCGCGCCGGCGTAGAGCGTGAGCGATCCGTCCGCATTGCGCTTCAGGGTCGTGTTTTTCGTGCCGAGCGAATAGCGTCTGAGATCGTTGGGATGAAAAAGATGCTTGTCGTTATAGAGCGTCAGCGACCAGAAGCCATTGACGGGCGGCTCCTCCCCTTTCCCGAATTCGATGGCATAGGTATTCGAGCCACTGAGCGCATTCCCCGATGCATCGACATCCGTATAAAAATACTGCGTCTCGTTGGGCCGGTTGTCGAACATGTTCGACTTGGCGGTGCCCGTCCGGTCGAAGTAGTCGAAGCCGGTCTGCGCATTGTTCGTCGAACGGTTCCAGTTGTTGCCCGCCGGCAGTCCGTTGTGCCGCCATTCGAAGAAAGGCGCGATGACATCCCGTTCGGTATCGACAGCGGTCGACACCAGCGTCTTGTTGATTTCAGGATCGCGCTTCGCCGCTTCCATCATCGATCTGAACTGCGCGTAGAGCGCTTCCTCGCCGGGCAGCAGCGGAACGGTGTCGAGCACCTGATCGAACTCATCGAAAAACTTCTCCGGAATCACCCATTTCGTCTCGCCGCCGCCGTCGCCTTGCGGTCCCGGAATGGTCGGCGACTGACTCCAGTCGATCGTTTTCTTGCGGCCGTCGAATTGCTTCAGCGGATAAAAGACGATCTGGTTGAGCACCGCTTGAATCGCCTGCTTGTCCTCGGGCGTGTCGTTCTGAAAGACGCGCGGGATGGCGTTGGCGAGCGCCGTCGGGCAGCGGATGATCGACGTGATGCCCGCCGGCTTCGCGCCCTTCCATTTGGGTCCGACGAGCAGATAGAAGCCCGGCCGCGATTTGTAGGGCTTGCCCAGATGCCCGAACTGGTTGGTCCGCGCGTCATACAACGCATAGACCCAGAAGCGATCGCCGAAGTCGGGCACTTGCGCCACCACCGGCTCTTCGTCGAGCGAGAAGAAGCCGAGCCCGTAGACCACGTCCTGATTCGGGCAGGTCACGAAGGTTTCGGCGGGATCGATGTAATCGTGCAGCATGCCGACTTGTCCGCGCGGCGCGGCCGGTAACACGCCGTTGATGAGGCCGGGGTGCGGCGCCTGCGTGATGCGCGCGTTGCGGTTGAGCATGTTCACCATCGGCCAGCCCCAGACATAGGCCATGCGCGCGATCACCTGCGCATACGCGGGGTGCATCGGCAAGCCGGGTGGCGGCATGGTTTCGGATGCCGCCGGAGGCGCGACCGAATCCGCTTTCGTCGATGCATCGTCTTTCGCCTTCGCGGCGATGGCTGCCCGCGGTATCGCCGACAGCGCTGCACAGGCGAGCGGCAACGCTCCGCTCAGCAAGGCAAGGGTCCGCCGGTTCACGTTCACGTCGTCCTTTTCGCTCATTGTCGATGTCCTTTGCCAGATACGGCGTCGCAAGCCCAATTACTTCACTCGAACGATGTCGTCGGGCTTCCAGGTCTGGTCATAGAAAGCGTCTTCGGCGCCGTAGAGCCGCAGCGCCACGAGAAAAGCCCTGCCGGGGACGGTCTGGATGAAAGCGGCATCCGCCACATCCTGCGGCTTTTGCGGCCCGAACCAGATCTCGATCGAACCGTCCGCCTGCTTCGGGATGTCGTAGTAGCCGTTGGTCGACGGAAGCAGTTGCGAGGTTTCCGGCATGGTGCCGTCGGTCACGTTGTAGGCCGTGACAGCCCAGAACAAGGCGGCAGGCGCGTTGGGCGGAAGCCGCAGCTTGTATGTGCTCGATCCGTTTAGAAGACTGCCGCTCGCATCGCGCGCGGTGTACGGATACTTGGAGCCCGCGCCCGTGGTCTTCATGACCATCGCCGGCGCGGACGAATACGCGTACTGGAAGAAGCCGGCGCGCTGGTTCACATCCAGATAGCTCTCCTGCATCCAGTCGGCCGTGCCGCCCGCCCATGCGGTTTCCCACTGACGGTCCTTGTAATAGCGATTGCGGCCGTCGTCGCGACCGAGCTGACGCATGGCCATGATCATCTTCGGCGCGGTCTGAACCGCCTTTTGCAACGCCGCTTGTTGATGGCTGTCCGGCTTGAACGGCTCGCCCTTGACGATGCCGATGGACGCGAGCACCCCGCGCAATTCCGGATCGATCGCCGAGACCGGCTCGTAGTCGACGAACTCCTTGAGCTTGGTCCAGTACGCCTGGTCGGTCGGATACATCATGTTCACGCGCTTGCCGCTCGCGTCGGGAAATTCCATCGGCTTGATGTCCTTTTCCGTGGCCCATAGCGGATAGACGCGGGTCGATTCGGCCGCTTTGACGGCGGGCGCGGGGTCCGGCTTGCCGTCGCCCTTGCCCATGATCGTCCGGAAGAACAGGAAGACGTTATACGTCGATGACCTGAACGCGAAATAGCTCGCCGGAATCGGGCCGGTGTAATCCGGCGGCAATAGCAGATAAAGGCCGCCGCGCGCGCGGTCCGGGCCGATCGCGCCCACGTCGGTGATGGTCCGCTGAAAGAAATCCGTGAACATGCCGATGACGTTCGGCGGCGCCTTCACCACGAGCGGACCGGTCTTCTTCAGATCGAGATAGCTCATCGAATAGATCACGTCCGCGTTCGGCGTGGGCACCATGGTGCGCGAGTCCATGCGCTGCTTCCAGATCGGCAGCACGTTGTAGCCGCCGCCGAAAGCCTTCTCCGAGCCATCGCGCATGCCGATCACGTTGAGCGCGGGAAGCATCGTCATGTAGGCATAGACGGCGCGCTGATACACGAGTTCGTCGCGCAGGCTCTCGGCTTCCCTGGCATCGAGCCAGTTGCCGTTGTTGATCTGCTTCATCAAAGGCGAGATCGTCGCGTCGCTCTGCGCGCGGCTCACGGGCGCGACCAGGAGCGCGCTCGCGAGCACGCATATCGCGGTCTTCCACTTGTTCGTTGAAGTCATGTCTCGGCTCCCGATTGAACGCGTCATGGTTCGAGCGATTGCATGAGCCGCGTGATGTCTCGCGGCTCGACGCGGATGAGTCCGCCCTTCGGACTGTCGATGTCCGCGATGAGCGCGAGCGACAGCGCGACCGTCGCCGGCAGAATCGTGATCAGCAGGCCTTTGCGCAGGCTGCCCTTCGCGCCATAGCCCTGCACCACGCAGCCCAGCAACGCGATGACGATCATCAGATACCATGCGCCCTGCGGAATATGATTGATGCGCGCCGCCTCCGAATAGTCCTGCGAGTTCAGGACGTCGTTCATGCCGGCGACGACGAGCGCACCGATGGGCGTCGGCTGGTCTTTCGCCACTTGCGTCGCGAGTTGCCACAGTTCGGTTTCGACATTCGTCGTATCGCGGACGATCTTGGCGAGCGCCTCGGGAGCGCGCGTCCGGTAGTTCGCGAGTCTGAGCTTCGTATAGCGGATCAGCGCGGACTTGATCTTCGCGCCGGTGGCCGCATCGGCCAGATCGGCGCGTGAATATTCGGTGCCGATGGCATTGGCCTCGCTCTCTTCCAGCGTCTTGCGCAAGTCGTAGCGATTCACCGCCATCGACAGGCTGAAACCGACCAGAAGCGCGAGCAGCGTCAGCGTGGATGTCTGGATGAGGTTGAAATCGTCACGGTCATCGGCTGGCAGCACCGCGACGCGCCGTAGCACGAAAGCACCGAACGCCACCGCGCCGATGAACAGCGCGAGGAGAACCACGAAAAATACAGCGGGATGATCGACGAGTGCTGTCATGCCATGCCTCTGTTTATTCGAAGCGCGCGGAGGGCAGGCCCGAAGAACATCGTCGCGCGCTTGCGTCCGGTATTCGTGGTCGCGAAAACGCTTGATGAACGCAAGCGTGTCCGCGACCGGAACTCACGATGCCGTCCTCGACGAGATGAACTGCGGATGAAGGGCCGCGCTGCCGGCGTGCGCCTCAGTGCTCGTCGAGCACGGGAGATTCGGCGTCCGCGAGCATCCTCTTCAACGTGAGGTCCGTCGATGCCGGTGCGTCGACGTGAAAGAGCGACTGGCCCAGTGCGGCGTGCGCGTCGAATTTGCCCGCGAGCCATGCGCGCAAGCCCGCCTCGGCCATGACGATGATATTGCTGCGTCGCGCTGCATCCGTGGCCGTCACGTCGGGCATCTCGGGGACGATATCGGGATCGAAGCCCTCGGTGGTCGCGCGGAAGAAGCCCCACGTGTCGTTCTCGACGAGAAAGACATAGAAGTCCGGCAACGCAAGCAACTGCTCCGGCGTGTGCGTCGCCTCGATGCGCGCCTGCAGCAGATTCAGCGCATCGATCGACGACATGCGCGCGCGGGCCGCGGCGAGCGGCCCTTGCTCCGCATCGGCAGGCTCGATCAGCCCGGCCTCGATCGCGCGGCGCGTGGCAACCGCGACCGTCAGCGTCGCCGGATGGCCGACGCCGAAGTCGATCTTGAAGTTGCAGATGGCGCACATGACGATCCCTCAGGGCGTGACGATGTTGAAGTAGAACTCGAACGTGTCGAGCCAGGTGAGAAACTCGCCGAGCTGCTGGCTGTTGCCGTCCACCTTCGCGCCGCCCGACATCACGAGCTTCTGCATGTTCGTCGTGCCGAGCATGATGTTGTTCAGATCCTCGCGCGTCATCGTGATCGAAGCGTCCGCCGCGTCCGACGTCTTGCCCTTCGAGTAATGAATCGCGCTGTTCTCCACGCCGAGCACTACTTGCTCCTTCGTGTCGGTGAGCGAGAGATTGAACGTGACGGTCTTGCCGGCCGCGCGTTCACCGTTGAGCCGGATGCCGAGAAAATCGAGGAACATGTCGAGCGGCATCGCGCGAATCGTGTCCGGGCTCTGCGGCTGCGGCGCGGGCACTTTCTGGATGCCTTTGCGCAACTCCATCGCGCCCGTCAGATAAAAGTTGCGCCACGGCGCGGACTCGGCCTGATAGCCGAGCTGCTCATAGGCATCCGCGAGCAACTGCTTCGCCGCGACATTCTGCGGTTCCGCGAACACCACGTGATTCATGACCTCCGCGACCCATCGATACTCGCCCTTGTCGTACGAAGCATGCGCCTTCCTGATGACGGCCGCCGCCCCTCCCATGTATTCGACATAGCGCTTGCCGCTCTCGGTCGGCGGCAACATGTGCAGATGCGCGGGCACGCCGTCGAAAAAGCCCAGACGCAGGTTGTATTGCGCGACCGCGTCGTGATAGACCGTGCCGTAGTAGCTGCGGCAGTACCAGTGCTTGGCGAGGCTGTCGGGCAGACGGATCGCTTCGCCGATTTCGAGCGGCGTCTGCCCCATGTTCGCGAGCCGCAAGGTCTGATCGTGCAGATAGCGGTACATGTCGCGCTGCGCGCGCAGGAAAGGCATGATGCGGTCGTTTCCCCACGTCGGCCAGTAGTGCGAGGCGAACAGCACCTGCGCATCCGCGCCGAACATGTCGATGGAAGACTGCAGATACTTCGACCAGAGCAGGCCGTCGCGCACCTTCGCGCCACGCAGCGTGTAGAGGTTATGCAGCGTATGCGTCGCATCCTCGGCCGCGCAGAACGCCTTGTACTTCGGCAGATAGAACATGAACTCGGATGGCGCTTCGGACTCCGGCGCCATCAGGATTTCGAGATCCACGCCGTCGAGCGTCATCTTCTGGCCGGTCTTCTCGGCGAAGATCGACGGGAAGGCGAGCGTGATCGTGCCGACCGACGTCGTCTTCCCCAATCCGCCGTCGACGATGCCGGTGGGGCTGCGCGGCAGCAGCGAGCCATACATATAGCTCGCGCGGCGGCCCATCGCGTTGCCGGCGATGACGTTCTCGCCCACGGCCGCCTCGGTGAATCCGACCGGCGCGACGATCTTCACTTTCCCGGATTGCAGGTCCTGATCGCTGACGAGTCCGCGCACGCCGCCGTAGTGATCGACGTGGCTGTGCGTGTAGATGACGTGCGTGATCGGCTTGTCGCCCAGATGCGGGATGACGAGCTGTTTCCACACGGTCGATGCGACCTCCGTCGTGATGAACGGATCCACGACGATGTAGCCTTGATTCCCGCGGATGATGCTCATCACGGAAAGGTCGTAGCCGCGCACCTGCCAGATGCCGTCGACGACCAGAAACAGGCCGTGGTTCATGTTGAGCTTGGCATTGCGCCACAAGCTCGGATTGACCGTGGGCGGCGAATTGTTCTCCGGCCCGCCGTTCACGAAGGCGAACTGCTGAAGATTCCATGCGGGGATCGTGCCCTGCCCTTGAATGACCACCGGCTCGGGCAACGTGGCGATGAGTCCGCGGCGCGCGTCCTCGAAGTCCTGTGCATCCGCGAAGGAAAGGAAGCTGGCGTACTGCTGGTTGATGTCGAGCGTCGCGCGCGTCGCCGGCTTCGACCCCGCGCCCGTCGGACTGCTCGATGACGTGTCCGCCTGCGCGATCGCATCGCCGACCACGCCCGACAGACCCGTCGCCATGCCGGCCACTGCAACGTTCTTGAGAAAAACTCTGCGTCCATCGATCGGATGTTTCGGTTCAGACATGGCTTCTCCAGTTTTGAGAAATACCGGCGAACGTCCTACAACGCGAAAGCAGGTCAAGCACGCCAGTCGGCGTTGCGCGCGCCAAAACTGTCGATCTTTTGAAGCGATAATGGAAAAGCCCGGCCTCGTCAGTCGATAAAATCTATCGACACCGCGCCCGAATAGACGAGTGTTATTGCGGAGTTCGCTTCCGGACCACGTCATTCAGCGCGTTTTTCACATCGCCGATCACGCCGGGCCATCCTCTCGAATCCTGTCGAAAGAGGTACATCTTCTCCGGGTACCAGGGTGAAGTATTGCCGAGCCGATGCCACCGCCAGTCCACGCCTTGCGAAGGCAGCATCACCCAGCAGGCAATGCCGAGCGCGCCGGCCAGGTGCGCAATGGCCGTGTCCACGCAGATCACGAGATTGAGTTGAGCGACGATGGCGGCCGTGTCGCCGAAGTCCCGGATATGCCGGCCGAGCCGCAGGACAGGTTGCAGCGCCTGGCGGTCCTCGGTCTCGTCCTCGGCTTCGCCCGCCTGCAGGCTGATATAGCGGATGCCCGGCACCGACCACAGCGGAGTCAGGTCCGCGAAGTGACGCACCGACCGATGCAGGTCGTTGTCATGCTCCGGGTTGCCTTTCCAGACCAGGCCGACGCGAAGTCCATCCTCGGGCAATCGGGGTCGCCAGGCGTCGATTCGATTGTCGAATACCCCGAGGTAAGGCACGCGGGCGGGAATCGTATCCACCGTCGTGCCGAAGCGATGAGGAAGACTCAACAGCGATATCCAGTAATCGTGCACCCGGAGCGACTGCGGCTCGGGGACGACGGTATCGATGTTGCCGGTCGTGCGCATGAGCGGTGCGAGTTCCGGCTTGCACGCCACGGATACGGTGGCCGCGCCGCGCGCGCGAAGCAACGATACATATCGGATGAACTGGATCGTGTCGCCGTAGCCCTGTTCGGCCAGCAGGAGTATCGATTTCCCGCGCAGATCTTCTCCGTGCCATTGTGGAAACGGCAGCGTGCCGTATTCCAGGAACACGCTCGCGCGGGCCTCGTAATACGCCCAGCCTTCGGTGTAGTTCCCTGCAGCGAGCAAGAGCAGACCGAGATTGAACCGGGCTTCGGCAAACGCCGGATCGAGCCGGATCGCCGCACGATACTCGGCCTCGGCGAGATCGTATTTCCCCAGTGCTTCGAACGCTCCGGCGAGGTTGTTCCGGATCTCCGCTGAATCGGGATATGCGCCGAGAGCAAAACGGTAATGCTCGACCGCCTCGCGAGCACGATTCGATTTCCGCAACAGATTGGCCAGATTGTTATGAGCCACGCCGTTTCGCTCATCCAGTGCAATCGATTCGCGCAACATCTTCTCGGCGGCAGGAAGGTCCCCCGCTTCATATGCTTTCGACGCAGCCTGGATGAGTGCCGGATTCTTCATTCGAATGGCCTGCAATGATCTCTTGAGGTCTCCGACGGCGCGGGTAGTCTCGGTAGCCGGCCGTTTTCTTCGACTATAGTGTGAAAGATCAAACCATGGAGGCACCATGATTTTCTCAAGCCGTCGCACCTTGGCCAGTGGAATCCTGACTGCAGCCCTGCTTTATGTCCCGATCGCTCACGCTCAACTCGGCAACCTCCTCAATCAAGGGAAGGACAGCGGCAGTGGCGGCGGACTCGGAAACCTCAGTGGCTTGACCAATGGCTTATCGATGGACTCGCTTTCATCGGGCAGCACGGGCAACGTCGCCGGCGTCCTCGAATACTGTGTCAAGAACAACTATCTCGGCGGCAGTGCATCGTCCGTCAAGGACGGGCTGATGAGCAAGCTCGGCGGATCGGCCTCCAGCGATACCGGCTACACGAACGGCGCAAAAGGCATTCTCGATAGCGGCAACGGCAAGCAGCTCGACCTGAGCGGCGGCGGATTGAAGGAGCAAGTCACGAAGCAAGTCTGCGACAAGATTCTTGCGCAAGGAAAGTCTCTTCTGTAGCCATCCTTATCAAATCGTCGCGAGCGTGCCCGACGCTTCGTTTCGCCTTCGATGCCGGGCTGAGCGGCCCTGTCAGGCCTCGTCGCCGAACAGCGCGGCCTGCACCGCGGCCTTGGTCATCGTCGTGACAGGTTTGTCCGCGAGAAAGTCATCGCGATTCTTCCCGACGATCCATTGCGGTGCGCGGCCGCGGCCGCTCCAGGTCGCGCCGCCGACCGGATCGCGATATTTCGCTTCCTTGACCGGCTCCTGCGCTTTCGGCTTGCTGCCCATCAGCTCTTCCAGATCGATGCCGTATTCACGCATCTTCTGCACGATTTCGATGAGCACCAGGCGAGTCTCGCGGTCTTTCGCTTCGGCGAGCTGTTTGTTCAGCATGTCCTGTTTCGCCAGGAGCGCCGTGATTTCCGGGGTTGTGTAAGCCATTTTTGATTCGGTGTATGCGTATCGACAGCTTGCGCGACGTTGCCCAAGCGCGAGCCGGCGTCGCCTCGGATGCGATTGCGCCAGCCCGGTTAGCGGCAGACCTTACCACAATGATCCGCGCGCATCGCATTCGCATGACTTCGGGCCCGCGGCGAGCCGCGCGAGGGAGAAGCGAAAGTCCGCTTATCGATCGGCGACCTCCACGCGATTGCGGCCGCCTCGCCTGGCGCGATAGGTCGTGTCGGGCGTTCGCCGACAGCCAGTGACCGGACTGTTGCTCGCGAGCCATCGCACAGCGAACGCGCGCGTTGTGTTTCGTTCGGAGTACACCGCTATTCGCGCTCAGATTCGAGCCGCGCCGAAATTCCCGCGCATTTAGCGCTCGTTGGCATGCACCGTGCAAAGAATCGGGTGCGACGACTTTGTCGCCACTCACTTTACTTTTGCCGGGAGACCAGCCATGACTACTCTGACCATCACCGATCTGTCGCGTGCCGACACGCTCCATCGCGACGCCATGAGCGCCATACGCGGCGGCATCCTCTATGTGACCAAGCCCGGCGGCGGCGATCCGCTTCCCGGCATGCCGTCGCTGCCGGCATCGTGGCCCGGCGCCGCGCTCCTGAAGGATCTTCACCTGCCGATCTCGTTGCCGGTCACGCCGGTGCATCCGGTGCAAGACCCGCGTCTGCTTTGAACGCGGGTGCGGGTGCGTTGCATCGACGAGCCGCAGGGTTCGAGCCACCGTCGCTGCGCACGACCTTCGCGGTCGCCGCGCAGCGCTGCATGCTCATACGAGCGCCGACGCAAGATTCTCCTCATGCGCGGCGCTCGTGATAGATCGCCAGCCAGACGGTGGGTACCGTGTCATGCGTCCACGCGACGCGATGCCGGCAATGCGGCTCGATCAGCACGTAGTCGCCGGGACGCATCTCGAGCAGCGTCGAATCCTCTTCGAACTCGAGCGCGGCCGCCCCCGACAGCAGCACGACCCATTCCGCGCGCGAGTCGTCGTACCAGAATCCCTCGGGACTCGCGTGCCCCATCGACACGATCCGCTCCACGTTCAGGCGCTGCCCCGTGACGAGCATGTCGACGTGCTCGTCATCGCCGCGCTTCGCTTCGAAGCTGAACAGGTTACCCGTTTGACGTTGCATGGTTAGACCTCGTGGAACGATAAGCCTCGATGGGCGATGCGGCATCGCTGCCGGCCCGCTCGCCGAATTGCAGCGCCGCGAGCTGAGCGTAGAGCGGCGAACTTCGGAGCAAGTCGGCGTGACGGCCTTGCGCGACGATTCGACCTTGCTCCATGACGACGATGCGGTCGGCCTGCTGGACGGTAGCGAGCCGATGCGCGATCACGAGCGTCGTGCGATTCTGCGCGGCATTGTCGAGCGCCGTCTGCACCAGGCGCTCGCTCGCGGCGTCGAGCGCGCTGGTGGCTTCGTCGAGCAAAAGGATGGGCGGATTGCGCAGGATCGCGCGCGCAATCGCGATGCGCTGACGCTGTCCGCCCGACAGCCGCACGCCGCGTTCGCCGAGGAACGTGTCGTAGCCCTGCGGCAGCTCCTCGATGAAACCGGCAGCGGCGGCCATGTCGGCGGCGCGCTGCACCTGCGCGAGCGTCGCCTCCGGCATGCCATAGCGGATGTTGTCGAGGACGCTCCCCGAGAAGATCACCGAGTCCTGCAACACGACGCCGATCGCGTGGCGCAAGGTGCCGAGCGGCAGTTGCCGCGTCGGGACGCCATTGATCAAAATGCTGCCGGACTGCGGATCGTAGAACCGCAGCAGCAACTGGAACAGCGTGGTCTTGCCTGCGCCCGACGGACCGACGAGCGCGACGTGCTCGCCCGGATGCACGTCGAGCGAGAATGCCGACAACGCGGCAATGCCAGGACGAGACGGATACGAGAAGCCGACATCGACGAAGCGTATGCCGTCTCCCGTGGCGGGCATCGGCACGGTCGTCGCGGCTTCGGTGACGGGCGAGCGCGCTGCGAGCAGTTGCATGAGTCTGTCGGTGGCGCCGGCGGCTCGCTGCAGATCGCCCCATACCTCCGCAAGCGCGCCGACAGCGCCCGCCGTGAACACCGCATAAAGGATGAACTGCGACAACTGGCCCGCCGTCATCTGCCCTGCCAGCACTGCCTGCGCGCCGAGCCAGAGCACGAACACGATCGCAGCGAACACGAATACGATGACCACGGCCGTCAGGCCGGCGCGAGCGCGGATGCGCGAGAGTGCGGTCTGGAACGCGGCTTCCACCGCCGTGCCGAAGCGGCGCGCCTCGAATGCCTCCTGCGTGTACGACTGCACGGTCGGCATCGCATTGAGGACTTCGCCTGCGAGCGCGCTCGCGTTGGCGACCTTGTCCTGGCTGGCGCGCGAAAGCCGACGAACCCGTCGTCCGAAGAACACGATAGGCGCGACGACCACGATCAGCACGGCGATGATGTAGCCCGACAGCACCGGGCTCGTCGCGACCAGCATCGCGATGCCGCCGATCGTCAGCAAGGCGTTGCGCAATCCGAGCGACAGGCTCGTGCCCACCACCGTCTGAATCAGCGTCGTATCGGTCGTGAGACGCGACAGGACTTCGCCGGTTTGCGTGGTCTCGAAGAATTGCGGGCTCATGCCCATGATGTGATCGTAGACCGCGCTGCGCAGATCGGCCGTCACCCTCTCGCCCAGCCATGACACCCAGTAAAAGCGCAGTGCGGTGGCGCCGGCGAGAATCAGCGAGACGACGAACAGTGCGATGAAATAGCGATCGATATGCGTCCGGTCACCACTGGCGAAGCCGCGGTCGATCAGATACCGGAACGCCATCGGCAGGGCCAGCGTCGCGCCCGCCGATGTCAGGAGCGCGAGAAACGCGAGTGCCCAGCGCCCGGCGTAGGGCCGCAGGAAAGGAACGAGCGCGAAGAGCGGGCCGACGCGTGGCGCGGAGGGTGCGGCAGTGGGCATGACATCGCGGCGTGGTGGGGATCAGCCGATGATATCGCGCGTTGAATGGCGCCGCTGCCGGCGCAGAGGCGCTCGCCGGTCGAGCAAGTGAATTGATGTGGCCTTTCGATTCACGCCGGCCGCACATGGATTCCGGAACTCGTGCGCGGCCCGAACGACTCTACATCAGGCTTCCCCATTCATAATCCACCTTATCCGGATGCAGCGCGAACATTCCCGCGCCCGGCGTAAAGGTTAGCTCGCCGAAGTAAATCGTGTCCTTCGCATCGTAGAGATCGACGCGCACGAATTCGAAATCGCTGGCCAGCGTCCGCGCGATCGAAACCAGCGCCTCCAGATTGGCCGGGCGCGGCGCTGGGGTCGTGCTGCGCGGATAGTGGCCCATTCCGATGTCGAGAAGGTTCCAGTCCGCGTCGTACATATCGCCGCGCGGATCTCCGAAGCGATCCGAGATGACGAGGATGAAGATCGTCGGATCGCCCGATTGCTTGTTGAAAACATGCATTTTCAGGTCGGGCGGGACCCTTCCGTCTTCTCCGGTCAGAAGCGCCTCGAAGAAAATGCGCCGCTCGATAGTGCGGTAATGCCGCTCGCGCGCGACCGCATAGAAGTCGGTCGACAACCAGGTTTGCGCCATCGCATCGAGCTTCTCGAACGACGTTTCGCTCTTGTCGCGGACGACGTGCACGAACCCGCTGCCGTGATTCGCCTTCATGACGAAGGCCTGCGGAAGGGCGTCGAACACGCTTTGCGTAAAGGCGGCTGGCTCGGCGACGAGCGGCACCAGATACTCGCTGCCGATCTTTTCGGCGACGTACTCGCGCACCTTCAGCTTGTCGCTGAGGTCGCCGAAACGCGGATCGGGTTCGAGGCAACGGCGCAGAATCTTCTCATTAAATGTCGTCGGATTGCGCAGCCTCGGAAATCGTCCGATTCTCCGGCGATGATAAATAGTCAGATACACGTTGTCGGGCAACCAGTCCCGCACGCTATGAAAAAGCGTCTTCGAGAGAGTCATTCACTCGCCTCCTATATTTCTTTACATCAGACGAAATTACCTTCGCCATGTCCGGTTGCAGCGTAAAGCGTACCGCCGATCATCGAGGCGCGATTTCCTGTCCGACGAAACTTCGATCAAGAGGTTAATTTTTTGCTTAACCCTCGACTGTGCGTATGTACGCGAACGCACACACCCGAAAAGCGCGATATACGAAGACGTGTCTAAAAGTAGTTCCGCTTGCGACGACAGAACATCGACGTTAAATTGCCTCTGGCCAGCGAGCTACAAAACCGGACCGGGTTCTCTTTCGATGAGTCGCCGAACGCCATCGGCGTGCGTCCGGCCGGGAGGCATTCGGTCGATCAACCGAGCGTCGCAGCAACAGGCGTCAACACTTGCGTCAATCGTATCGAGACCGTCTCCACGAGCAAACGTTTTTTTGCGTCGGGAGCGGCTCGCGATGCTTCAGATGCCGGATGCACGCCACGCATGCATCGTGCATGCGCCCGCAGTGCAACCCGCAACACCTTCAGAAATCCATCAAGGGGCGGAGTCGACACATGCTCAAAGAGAAACATACATACGTTCGCTGGATGACCGGCGCAGTGACGGCGGCGGCGCTCGTCACGCTTGCCGCTTGTGGCGGCGGCGGTGGCGGAGATAGCAGCAGCAACGGGTCGAGCACGCCCACGAACTCGGGCGGCGGTAGCACACCCACGAACTCGGGCGGCGGCAGCACACCCACGACGCCGACGAACACCACGCCGACGCTCGCCGCTGCAACCGCGGTCGTCGATGGCACGACGCTCGGCACCGCGCAATGGAGCGATGGCTCGACATCGACCGGCGGCACCGGCCAGGCAGTCAGCAATCTCAATTGCGCTGTCGCCGGCAATAAATACAGCTACGCGCATCTGTCGATTTATCAGAACGGCAAGCAGCTCACGCTGCCGACGAATATCGGATCCGTGGCGCCGACCATGGCACGGCAGACAGGCTGCGTCTACCCGGTTCACACGGTCGACGCGTCGGGCAAGATTCGCATGGACGTGACATCCAACGCGTCCTACACACTCGGTCAGTTCTTCTCGGTCTGGGGTCAGCCGCTCAGCACGACCAACGTGGCGGGCCTGACCGGCGATGTGACCGCGTGGGTGAATACGGGCGGCACACTCAGCAAATACACCGGCGATCTCGCGAGCCTCGTGCTGCCGCAGCACGGCGAAGTCACGCTCGTAGTCGGGACGCCGCCGGCCCAGATCGCGACCTATACCTGGACCGATCCGCCGCCCTTCACGTCGACCGTCACCACGCTCAGCTTTGGCGGCGTCGTGGGCACCTCGTATTTCGCCGACGGCAACACGGCGACCGGCGGGACCGGCTCGCCCGTGGACGGCCTGATCTGCGCGGCGGGCATGGCGGAGACATTCCACGTGCACGCGCATGTCGCCATCTTCAAAGACGGGCAATGGCTCGCGTTTCCGAAGAACGTCGGAATCTTGTCGCAGTGCAATTACGAGACGCACACGCACGACAACACCGGGATCATTCATATCGAAACCCCGAACCTGAAGAACTTCACGCTCGGCCAAGTGTTCGATATCTGGGGTCAACCGCTCTCGAGCACGAATGTCGCGGGCATCACGGGCAATATCGTGGTCTATATCAACGATAACGGCGATGTCCGGCGATACACCGGCGATCCGCGCAATATTCCGCTGACCTCGCTGCGGGACATCACGTTCCAGATCGGCACGCCGTTGACCACGCTTCCGACTTATTCGTGGTACGAGCCGCAGTAATGACAAGACGAACGCCGCGGTGCGAGCCGCGGCGTTGCACGCACGTCAGGACACGTCGACTCATCGGCGTCTATGTACGGCAGCACATTGAACGCCGGTGCGCAAGCTGTTATGTTTTCCGCATCGCAGTCGAGACTTCATGCGTTCGCGCGAGTATCTGTCATGGCAGAGACAGGCACAGCTCGACGATGGTCGGTGAAACACAGCACCCTTCATTTTGTCGATGCAGCGTCAGCTCACCCTCGAGTATGATGAATTCACTTTCTGCCTTGTTTCCCGGGGTTTTTCTGTCGTCTCCTCGATCGCCGAACCCTGAAAACACTTCGCTCCGCCGTGTTTCTGCATGAGCCTTTTCAAGGGGACTTCGACGTCGTGAAGGTACTGATCGTAAATACACTCTACTTTCCGGATGAACCCGGAGGAGCGGAAGTATCGACGCGATTGCTCGCTGAAGGTCTGGTCAGGGCAGGCATCGAAGTATGCGTGGTCTGCGCGACGGGATCGGGCGTCGATCACGTGGCCAATGTGAATGGCGTGAAGGTCTATCGGCTGCGCTCGGTCAATCTGTATTGGCCGCATGTGCGCGAGAAGCACGGCCGCGTCGCCAAACTCATCTGGCATGCCATCGATGTCTATAACGTCATGATGTCGCGCAAGCTGTCGAGCATCATCGCGCGCGAAAAGCCGGACGTCATCAGCACCAGCAATCTGTCCTGTCTGTCCGTCGATATCTGGCGCCTCGCCCGCAATGCCGGCGTGCCGATCGTGCACACGGCGCGCGACTACTATCTGATGTGCCCGACCGCGATCATGTTCTCGCATTCGAAGCCCTGCCAGCGGCAGTGCGGCGTCTGCTCGCTGTATGCGCAACCCAAGCGGGTCGCATCGGCGCGCGTCGCGGCCGCCGTCGGCGTGAGCCGCTTCGTGCTGCAAAAGCACCTGGAAAGCGGCTACTTCTCGCGTGCGGCGCGCACGGCGGTCATCTACAACGCGTGCGAGTCGTTCGCGACGCGACGCACGCGCCGCTACGAAGGCGGACCGGTGCGGCTCGGCGTGCTCGGGCGAGTGTCGCGGGAAAAAGGACTGGAAGTGCTGCTCGAGCAATTGCTCGCGGACGATACGCTGCAATGGACGCTCGCCGTCGGCGGTCATGCCGATGCGGATTACCTTAAAACGCTCAAGTCGACGTATGACGATCCGCGCATCGAGTATCTCGGCCGCGTGAAGTCCGACGACTTCTACGACAGCATCGATATTCTCGTGGTGCCGTCCATCTGGAATGAACCGTTCGGGCGCGTGACAGTCGAAGCGTATTCGCACGGCGTGCCGGTTGTCGGCGCAAATACCGGTGGCATTCCCGAAGTCATCGAGCCGCGCACGAACCTGGTGTTCGACATGGCGCGTCCTTCGTCGATCATCGCCAAACTGCATGAAGCAGTCGCACTGCTGGAAGACCCATTGGTGCACGACCGTTTCCGCGATTACGCAAGACACTTCAGCGTCGAAGCCATGGTGGATTCGTATCGCGCGTTGTACGAAAGCGTGCTCGCCGAACAGGCGGTCCCGCGCGTCGTATGCCCCTGATTCATCGTCATATCGTTCTTGCCGCCGAACATCGGTAAAAATGGGCGGCCGTTAAGTAAAACGGCGCTCGATCGCCGGGCAAAACGACTATCGATTCATAAGGAAGCCGGAAAGTATGTAGGACGCTTGCAGATTGAAAAAACGCGATACCCCTTGCTTCGATGGGGTAAACTGGGCCGCACAGCTTGTAGGATCATTACTCAGCTCGACCGACCGCACTCGATCTCCATCCTGTCGCCGATCGGACCGTGCTGACGCGGCGCCAACTGATGGCCATCAGCTCATACGCTGTACTACCGGAGCCGTGACATATGAAGGGACACACGACCCGTCACATCCTCGGCAAGCGCTCATCAGACTACAGCGCGCGCGAAGACTTCCACATCGCCAGGTCGCCGGCCCGTATTGAACCGCATCTTTTCCATACGCCGTGAAAGTACTGATCGCGAACACGTTATATTTTCCAGACGAGGTCGGTGGCGCCGAAGTGGCGACACGACTCCTTGCCGATGGATTGACCAGGGCAGGCATCGAGGTTTGCGTGGTCTGCGCGACCGGAACGGGCGACGACCGCAGCGAAGAGGTCAATGGCACGACGGTTTATCGTCTGCGATCGACCAATCTCTACTGGCCGCATGCCCCTGGCGAGCATTCTCGCGTCGCCAAACTGATCTGGCACGCGATCGACGTGCGCAACACGTCCATGTCGCGCAAGCTCGCCGAAATCATCGAGCGCGAGAAGCCGGACATCGTTCATACGGCGAACCTGTCGTGTCTTTCCGTCGATGCATGGCGCGTCGCGAACAACGCGGGCGTGCCTATCGTGCACACCATCCACGACTACTATCTGCTGTGCCCGACCTCCAGCATGCTTTCGGCCGGAAAGCCTTGCGTGGGCCAGTGCGGCGTGTGCTCGCTATATGCGAAGCCGAAGCAGATGGCGTCCGCGCAGGTCAATGTGGCGGTAGGCGTGAGCGACTTCGTGCTGAAAAAGCACGTCGAGAGCGGCTTCTTTTCGCGTGCGGCCAAAACGACCGTCATCCACAACTGCTATCAGCCGATCAACGAGTCCGCAGTTCCACAGCATTCGAGGCGCGTCGAAAATGCGCCGTTGCGACTCGGCATGCTCGGACGCGTTCTGCCCGAAAAGGGCCTCGAACTTCTGCTGGATCAACTGCTCGCAGACCAGTCCCTGGACTGGACGCTCGCCGTTGGCGGAACCGGGGATCAGGACTATGTGGAATCCCTCAAGGCGAAATACGCGGACCCGCGCGTCAGCTTTCTCGGGCGAGTCGATCCTTCGGACTTTCTGAGCACCATCGACATTCTGGTCGTGCCTTCCGTCTGGAATGAGCCGTTCGGACTGGTGGTCCTCGAGGCGTATTCGCATGGGGTGCCCGTCGTGGGCTCGAACATGGGCGGTATCCCCGAGATCATCGAACCGCGTTCGAAGCTCCTGTTCGACGTGGCCCGGCCCGAAACTTTGATCGGCAAGATTCACGAGGCAACGGCGCTGATCGACGACCCGTCGACGCGTGACCGGCTGCGCCAGCATGCCAGAAGATTCAGCCTCGACACGATGATCCATTCCTATGTCGAACTGTACGAGGGAATGGTCTGCCTCGAAGAGCGAAAGCCGTGGCTGGCGGCGCGGCGCGAGGCGAATTGACTCGCAGATAGAAGCTGGCGAATCGACCCGTCGAGGTCATCATGCGCAACTCCATGAGCGTGACAGTGAAGTGGATGTTTGCATCGCTGCTGGCCGCGCTGGTCGTGGTGTTCGTCGGCGCCCGCGTCACCGACGACGTGCACGGTGCAGTCGAGTCACCCGGAGCGAAAGACGTCCGTGCCGCGAAAGTACGTCAAACGACAGTGACCGCTGGCGATGTGATCGAGCTGGTCGTGCACTCGGCCCGGGACTGCAAGTACTGCGTGCGCTGGATGGGCCCCTTTGCCGGAGAAGGGCACTTCAAATCCTGGGCTCGGGATCATCCGGGCTCGCAGCTTTTCATCGTCGAACGCGCGTCGATAGCCAGCAACGAGACGCCGGAAGACTATCCCCAGCATCTTCGGTGGCTGGCGGATCAAAATCAAAAGGCACAACGTCTGCATCCGGGCACGCCGATGTTCGAGATATACATCGCGCGTAATCTCGTGCTGCGATCCTATGGTCTGGATTCGTGGGACGACGAGGTGTTTCCCGCCATCAAGGATCTCGACGCGCGACGCTCGCACGGCAGCGCGAGTCGATAAGCCACTTCAAAACGACATGCCGTACGCGCGGTCGTCCTCGTCTGCCTGACGCATGCGGCGTTCGAGATCGGCAAGATCGCTCGACGACGCGAGATAAGCGCTGTGCGAAGACACGTCGCTGCGGGAAACCAGTTTGCCGAGAAGATGAGAAAGCAATGCGAACATGATGTGCTCCTTGTCGTGTGGAAGGCGGCATTCGCGTATCGCTTTGACCGCCTGACGCAGCGCGCATGACATTCTTTGGTTGAAGCCGCTTCACATGCACCGCTGTTGAGAAGCAGATTACTTTCTGTGAATTAGTTTCGAATGAGCGGTTCGAATTCGTTTGATAAGACGTTTCAGCGATGCCTCGAATCCATGGCGAGCAATTTCAGGTGACGCGCTTCGGTTTCGTCATCGGCGGGGAACATGCATTCCAGACGTAGCTCCTGTGCTGCGACGTTTTGCGGCGCGCCTACGGTCGTCACCATCGAGAAATAGCGAAGCACCGCTCCGTCGCTGACGAAACCGATCGGAACGACGGGCATCGTGGGCGCGGCGGATGTTCCGTGAGACGTCTTCCAGTCACGCGGCACGTCGGGATAGCCGAGCAGTTCGTCGAGCAAGCGCCGCGTGCCGGCATCGACCGCGTGGCCGACCGACTCTCGATATACGCGTTGCAGCAAGCTGCGCGAAACGGTGTCCCAGTCGTCGACGAATGGACGCATTCCCTGCGGATCGAAGATCAGGTGCAGCATGTTGCGCGGCCCCTCGCGCGAGGCCATGTCGATGAAGCAGCCGAAGAATCGCGGCGCGGCATCGTTGGTCATCAGAACGTTCCAGTGACGATCCATCACGATCGCCGGAAACGGTTCATGCTGGCGCACGACCCGCTCGAGCGCGCGGATCACGCCGTGCATCTCCTGCGCGTTCCACGGCGCCTCCGAATATATGGGCGCGTAGCCCGCGGCGAGCAAGAGCGCGTTGCGCTCGCGCAGCGGCACATCGAGCGTCTGCGCGAGCGTCAACAACGTGTCCCGGCCCGGCACGCTGCGTCCGCTTTCGATGAAGCTGATCTGCCGTTGCGAGACGCCCGCCTCCAGCGACAGATCGAGCTGGCTCATGCCACGCACATCGCGCCAATAGCGCAGCAGGTCGCCGAGTTCGTCCGGCGCAGCGTTCGAATCGGGGTGCGTGGCGTTCATCGAAATTCCCGGAACAGACTGGATTGAAGACACTCAGGCGGCCGGCGCGTGCCAGGCAAATGCTTCGAACTGCGCTTCGAGCGATGGCCGCGTCACGCTGCCGGTGTAGTTCGTGATCGTCGATGCGGCAACCACCGCGATGACCTCGAGCATCTGTTCAGCAGTGAAGCCCGCTTCGAAAAAGCGTCTGCGGTCCGACTCGGCGAGGCGGCCGCGCGTTTCTATCAGCGTGCGCGCCAATGCCGACAGCGCGGCCAGTCCGACATCTTCGGGCAAGGCGCCTTCGCGGATCGCATCGACATCGGCGGGATGCACGCCCTCCTTCAGTGCGAGCGCCGTATGAAACGCGACCGGCCACTCGCTTGCGTTCGTGACCGCGTTGGTCAGCAATAGCGTCTGAATCTGCGGCTCGCTCAGACTGCTCGCATGCACGCGCTCGAACAAGCCGATGAATCCGTTGATCAGCACCGGCGATCCCGCCATCGCGCCCGCGATGTTCGGGATCGTGCCGAAAGCCTGTTGCAGTTGCTGAAGCACCGGCCTGGATTGCGCAGGGGCGGATTCGATCGTGTGAACAGGATAGCTGGACATGGTAACTCCCCGACGGTAAGCGCGACCGGAATGGAAGCGCGATAGCCAGAGAGTAGAGGCCGTCATGGATTGCGCCAATTACATCGCATGTAATCAACTTCACTTGCCGAGTTGCTTCGCAACCGCGCTGTAAAACACCGAGGCTTCGAGGGGCAAGGTATCGAATGCCGGCTCCGCCTGAGGCCACGCCGACCATTGCACGATGACGAGATGCTCGGCGCGATTCACCATGATCACCTGGCCGAAAATGCCCAGCGCCCAGAGCGAATGCCGCAGAGATCGGGCGGGCGTTGGGCTCACGTTCTTCGTGCCTACAGGCACCGCATTGTTCCACCACTGATAGCCATAGAGACCGTCCGGATGGCCTGCCGAAACCGATCCCTTCGCGTGCGTCCAGTTCGACGCATCATCGAGCCAGCCGTCCGGGAGCGCTTTCGTGCCATCGGGTAGCCGGCCACCACCGAGCACGAATTCACCGAAACGGCCGTAGTCGTCGAGCGTCGCGTTGAAACCGTGCGCGCCCACGTCATGCTGTTGCGGCGTGTAGGCATGCCACACGCCATCGCTCGCCATGCCGTACGGCTTCCATATCGTTTGCTGGAGGTAGGCGGCGAGCGGCATGCCGGTCGCGCGTTCGAGGACATCGCCGAGAAGCCATGCGCCGCCGGAGTTATACGACCAGACCGTGCCGGGCTCATGCGCGCGCTTCAGATGTGCAACGAGCGTGCGCACGCATTCGTAAGCGCCCGGTTGCGCCTCGCATTGGGTGAGCTTCGAGAAGTCGGAATCCGGATTCGTATAGTCCTCGTTCCATGCCATGCCCGAGGTGTGCTGCATCAATTGCCGGATGGTCACCCCGTCCCACGCGGTGCCCTTCAGATCACGCTCGTAATCCGTCACGGGTTCGTCGAGCGACCCGATCTTTCCCTCATGAAGCGCGATGCCGACGAGCGTCGACACCACCGACTTTCCCACCGAGCGCGATGTCCAGAGCGTGCTGTCCGTGTTTCCGGCGGCGAGATACCGGTAGGCTATTTTGCCGTCCTTCAGGACGAGCAGACCCGTCACGTTCTGATGCCGAAGATAGTCCCCGAGCGTGAATCGCTTCCCGTTCATCACATACGACACGGTCTTCAACGGATGCGGGGAGCGCTGCAGCGGTCGCGCATCGCCATGATGAAAGACGTCGCCGGCATAGTTGCGATAGTCATTGCGAAAACCGATGACGCGTTCGGACTGATTCCACGTCAGCATTTGCTTCGGGTCCGGCAGCGTGGCATCGAAAGGGCTCGGACACGTCGCGAGTGCGACGCCCCCGCAGTTGTCGGCCGTCGCGGCGTGCGCGGAGGATAAGGTCAACATCGCGCTCATCGCGATAGCCGTCGCGAGTGCGGTTACTCGGGTGTCCTGTCGTTTGAATTTCATGGTCACGTCGCTCGTTGGATGATTCGAACGAGAGGCTCGACGGCCTCCCTCCTGCGGGCGAGTATCGTTGCGCGCAAGAAGCGGAGCAAAGCGTGACTCGTGGGAAAATCCCACGCAACGCAAATCGGAGAGCCGCCATGAGCGCATTGAGTTACTCGCTGGCGCAGATCGAGGCGTTCGCGAGCGTCGCCGAGCATGGCACCATCACCAGGGCCGCACAGCATCTCGCGAAAGATCGCTCGACGGTCAGCGAACTGGTGGAGTTTCTCGAAACGGATCTCGGCTTCGCGCTTTTCACGCGCGCGGGCCGCTCGCTCGCGCTCACGCCCGAAGGCAAGCGTCTGCAGCGTCAGGCGCGTTTGCTGCTGCGGCAGGCGCAAGCGTTCGGCGCCGCCGCACGGAACATCCCCAACGAGATCACCGATGAAATCGGCATCGTGTACGACCCGTTCGTGCCGCGCCCGTACGTGCACGCGCTCATCGACCGGCTGGCGTCGCTGGGCATTCGCGTGAGCGCCTGGAGCGGGACGCGGCAGGAAGCCGAGGCAGCACTCGTCGCGGGCACGGCGCAACTCGCGATCAGCCTCGCGCGAAACCAGAGCGTGCGCGCCGATCTCGAATGGCGCGCGGTGGGAAGCATCGAAATGGCCATCTATGCGAGCACCGATCTGTTTGCATCGGGCGATGCGCCGATCACGATGCTGGAGCTCTCATCCAGGCCGCAAATCGTCATGCATCGGACGCTCGATGAACAGTTCGCGCGCCAGGTTCAGATCTCGGATCGCGTCATCTTCGCCAACGAACTCGATACCGTCCGCCACCTGCTTCGCAAAGCGCATGGCTGGGGCTTTCTGCCGACGCATTTCGATGCCGATCGATGGCCCGGCGTTCAGGCCATCGACACCGAAGTGGGCCGCAACGGCCTCACGCATACGATGGTCGCCGTATGGCGGCCGGGCGCGGGAAGCCGCGCAACGATCGCGGACACGCTCGACGTGCTGGCCGGGCTTTGGAAAGACGTGATGCCGTGATCCGCGTCGTGCTTCAGAGCCTCGCGTAAATCGAGCTTCCCAACGTCAATGACGTGCCGTTGCTCGCCGACCCGAAGCGGATTTCATAGAGATCCCGGCCGAAATTGCCAGGCACCTTGACCGACATGCCGCCGCGATCGTCCGCGAGCGGCACGAAAAGTTGATAGCGAAGATCGGTGTTGCCGTAGAGGACATAGCCCGGCAATTCGGACAACGCGGTCAGGAAGGCAGGCTCGTTCCCGCCGATGACGATCGGTACCGCTGTCGGCGAGTCGTTCGTCAGGGTCCACTGGGTGCCCAGGCGCTGCTGCCACGCGCTGTCGAGCGGCGCCAGCGGGGCGAGTTGCTGACCGATCGGCAGCGTGAGATACGCGTAGCCGGCGCCCGGCACCACACGCTTCATCAGATAGCGATAGCTGAACGCATTGCCGTTAGCATCGGTGCCCGAAGCGACGGTGAAGCGATAGGACGCGGTATCGCTGTTGCTCCACCACCATCCGTCGCTGCGATACTGATATGCGCCGACCTGCTTCCACGCACGCGCGGACCCGTCCCACTTGTTCAACTGAAGGCTGCCGTCCGCGTTGGCGATCACCTGGAGCGGGGAGTCGGAATTGCCATAGATGCCGCCGGCGTTCGCGATACCCGGACCCGACGCGGCCGATGGCGCCGTCGTGCTGACCTTGGCCGGCAGCGTGGCGATGGTGCCGTCCTCCTGCAGCGCGGACAGCACGAGTGTTTCCGCGAGCGTGCGCGCGTCGTACCCCGAGTTGCCCGTCACCATCAGGGCGAGCTGCGCCTGCGGCACGACGAAGAACTCGCTCGTATAGAAGGCGGTTCCACCGTCTTTTTCCCATCCGAGGACGCCTGCCGCATCGAGGGCGGGCTGTCTGACCGAATCCCAGCCGAGACCCCAGCGCCATTCGGGCGACGGATTGATCAGGAGTCCGGTTGATTGATCCGTGCCCATCTGCGCGATGGCCGCCGCCGATATCACGCGCTGCCCTTGAAACATGCCGCCGCCAAGGATCATTTGCGCGAGATTCATCATGTCGCCGGGCGTCGAGCTAAGCCCGCCGGTCGCGTATGCGTTGACGAATTCCTGATACTGCGTGCCATTCTCGAACGGATACGAGAACGAGCCTCCGGTGGGCACGGCCGTGAGGTAACTGGAGTTCGTCATCTTCAGCGGTGCGAGGATGTTCGCTTCCACGAAGCTAGCGAAGCTCTGGCCGGTCATCGCGAGAACGATCTGCTCGACCATCGTGAAGCCGTCGTTGCAATACACGGCCAGCTCGCCGGGCAAATGCTTCAGATGCGTATTAGCCAGTTCGGCTTGTGTATCGGCCGCGTAGCCGGGAACCGGCGCGAACGTAAAGAGATTGCGCGAATTGGTGCCGGGCAACCCCGACGAGTGCGACAGCAGATGACGCGTGGTGATCTTCGCGTACTCGGGGGACAGCATCGTGAACGTCGGCAGATAGCGGACGATCGGGGTATCGAGCGTGATCAGTCCGCGATCCTGAAGAATCGCGGCCGCCAGCGCGGCGAAGAGCTTGCTGACCGAGCCGATGTTGAAGCGCGTCTGCACCGTGGCCTTGGTCTGACTCGGCACCGACGATACGCCGAACGCCTGTTGCCAGAACACGTTGTTGCCCTTGAGCATGGCCACCGATATCGCCGCGACCGGCTGCTGCTGATTGGCGATCGCCTGCTGGATCGCCTGTTGCCCCATGGCGACGGTTTGAGGGTACGCCTGCGAATCGGAGCTATCGCTGCCGCAGCCTGGCAGGAGCGTCGCGAGCATGCCGGCGCCGGCCATGCCGAGAAACTGTCGCCGGCCCGTGCTGGCCACGCTCGTGCTGGAGGGAAAAAGGGCGCTTGTACGGTCTGATCGGGGCACGGTGGCTCTCCTTGTTGTTATTCGAAGGGCGTACTGTGTGCGGCTCGTTCCTTTTGCGCTCGATTATAGGCATGAAAATCAGGCTGTGAGCGACGTGTCGTCGCCGACATCGCGATGAAATCCGCACGCCTTCTGAGCGATGCCCCGGAGAATAGCCACACTGCGCCGAGCGCGAGAAAAGCGGTCGCAAAGCCGAAATGCTGAGCGCCCCCCCTCCAGGGCCAGACTGAAGGCGGCGCCCGTGCCCTGCCCTACGTTCACCCTTCCGGTTCCCCGCAGCAGTCGCACGACGAGCGCCGGCACCGCGACGCTCTGCAAACCCGCGCCGATGCCGTCGAACGCCTGCACCGGCCAGACGCCCCATGCCGTGATGAACATTGCCGCGATGGAAGCTGATCAGATTGACGCCGCGCTTGTGATGGGTTGCATCGACGATGCAGGCCGACGATGCCGCCGAGCGTCAGGCCGCGTCCGCTTCGTCGATCAATTCGGCGATCTCATCCACTTCGATCGTCCGCCCATGCCGGTTCTTCACGTCATGCCCCCACGTATGAACATGCGCACCCGGACGGTTGCATGATCCACGCCCCTGCGTTGACGTGGAGTGTTCTGCAAAGGCCATGCCATTCGGTCGAAGCGGCGCGGGAGCGTGAATCCATCGCGACGGACGGCCGCGCTGTCAAGGAACCGGACACGCGCTGTCCGTTCGCTTGACACCATCGCGCATCAGGCAGGATCGGACAGTCCCAGATTCGCCATGCGCGTGTAGAGCGACTGACGGCTGATGCCGAGCCTGCGCGCGGCTTCGGCGCGGTTGCCATCCGTGAGCGCGAGCGCACGCGCGATCAGTGCGCGTTCGAGTCGCGCGACGGCCTCGTTGAGCGGAAGCTCGGCAAGGCTCGGGGGAATCGCGTCGGCGGCCGCGACCGTCGTGTCGAAGAGGAACGCGAAGTCGTCGCGCGAAAGAAGCGGCCCCGGCGCCAGCGCGCTCGCGCGCTCCATTGCGTTGGCGAGTTCGCGCACGTTGCCGGGCCATGCGAGCGTGACGAGCAGACGCTGAGCATCCGTGCTCAGATGCTTGCGGACGGCATCGCGCGATGACGCGATCGTCGACAGAAAATGCTCCGCGAGCGGCAGGATGTCGGCCACACGCTCGCGCAACGGAGGCATATGAAGCGGGATGACATTGAGCCGATAGAGCAGATCCTGCCGGAACGTGCCCGCCGACACCATCTGGCGCAGATCGCGATGCGTCGCGGCGACGATGCGCACATCGACCTTGACGACGCGGTTCGTGCCGAGCGGTGCGACCTGTCGCTCCTGCAGCACGCGCAGCAGCTTGGCCTGCATCGCGAGCGGCATGTCGCCGACTTCATCGAGAAAGAGCGTGCCGCCGTGCGCCTCTTCGAAACGCCCGCGCCGGCCGGTATGCGCACCGGTAAACGCGCCCTTGCCATGACCGAAGAGCTCGCTTTCGAGCAACTCATCGGGAATCGCCGCGCAATTCACCGCGACGAACGGACCGGCCGCCCGCGCCGATGCACGATGCAGCACGCGCGCGGTCACTTCCTTGCCCGTGCCCGTCTCGCCGGTGATGAGGACCGTCGAGTTCGTTCCCGCCGCGCGGCCGAGCCGCTTTTGCACGTCGCGCATGGCTTCGCTCACGCCGAGCAAGTGCGGTTCGCGCGACGGCGCTTCGTCGGCAAAGGCATGCGCGACGGGCGCATCGGCCTGTGTCACGAGAATCCTTTCGAGCAGCGCGGCGATGTCCTCGCGCCCGACGGGCTTCGTCAGATGCTCGAACGCGCCGAGCCGCATGGCGCCGATCGTGTTCTCGCTCGTCGCGTGCGCGGTCAGCATCACGACCGGCACCGACTGCAGGCTCGTCAGGCCGCGCAACGATTCGAGCACGGCGAGGCCGTCCGCGCCCGGCAGACGGAAGTCGAGAAAGATGCAGTCGGGCGGCGGCGGCTCGCGCAGGCGCTCGAGCGCATCTTCGCCGGAGCGCGCGGCAAGCGTCGTGTGGCCCAGGTCCTGGACGGTTTCCACGAGGACGTCGCGAAAGGCGTCATCGTCATCGATGATCAGTATGTTCGCCATGGCAGCTCGATCACGAAGCGGGTTACGTCAGCATCGGCGGCGAGCCAGGCGCGTCCGCCGTGCGCCGACGCGATCTCGCGCACGACAGCGAGGCCGAGTCCGGAGCCATCCGGCCGGCCGGTCACGAACGGCTCGAAAATATGCTCGCGCTCGACCGTGCTCACACCGGGGCCGTCGTCGATGACTTCCAGCCGGAGCACTTCACCCCGTTCCGACGACGCACGCCGCGCGCTCACAGTCACGTGACCGCCTGCCGGCGCATGCCGCAGCGCATTGACGATGAGGTTGTCCAGCGCGCGGGCGACCTGCACCGCATCGATAGTGGCAGGATGATCCGGAGACGCAAGATCCACATCGACCGCGAGCGCAATGCGACGGCTCTGCGCGCCCGGAAGATGCACTTGCACGACGCGGTCGATCCAGGAACCGATGTCGATGTCCGTCGCGCGAATCGCCACGGGTTGCGTGAGCGCGAGCAGGCTCGCAAGCTGCGTCTCGATGCGCGCCACCTGCTCGATGATTGTCCGCAGCGCGGCTTCGCGCCGCGCGCCATCGCCCGCGAGCGCGTTCTCGGCTTTCAGGCGCATGGCGGCGGCCGGATTGCGGATCTCGTGCGCGATCTGCGCGGCCATCTTGCCGATCGTGCTGAAACGCTCCGCCTGCGCGAGCTGCACGCTCAGTTCGTCGGTCTGCCTCTGCAGCCGATGGGCGCGTTCGGTGTAGCGGTTGAGTGCATCGACGACCTTGTCCAGATCTCCTTCGCCGAGCCGGTCGAGTCGCTTGCTCTGCTCCAGATCGCCGTCAGCGGCGAGCGCGTGTTCGAGACGCGTCAGATTCCGCTTCCAGCGCCGTAACGCAAGCGCCAGAAAGAGCGCCGCGCCGACGACGATCGCGAGCACACCCGCAAGTATGCTTGCCGCCCGTTCTCCGTAGGGCCCGAGGGGCGGGCGCGCGCGCGTGAGCATCCAGACGAACAAGTCCGCGTGCCGGGGAACCGGGCATGCAACGACGATGACGGCATCCGGACCATTCGACGATTCATCGTGCCGGGTCGCGCCGGCCCGTGCCGCCGTGTCGAGCGTTCGCAAGATGAGCGGCGTTTCTGCTTCGGGGATATCGCGCTTCATGCCGCTGCCCGTATAAGTGGGAAAAGCATAGGCGAGGAAACCGCCCGCGGCAGGCATATTGCTCCAGAATCCGCCTTCGATGCCTTCGGCCCCGATGAGCACGAGATCGAGCACCGCGTGCATGAGATCAGTGTTGGTTTCTCCTCTGCGCGGCATCGAGAGATCGTAACGCGAGGCTGCCGCGGCGCATGCGGAGACTGCTTCCTGCCTAGCCGTGTTCACGCGCTCGATGAGCGCCGAGGAGAACATCAGCCAGAGCGCGCCCGCCATCAAACCGCATAGTGCGGCGATGAGCGTCCAAAGTGCCGTCAACTGAGCGGAAAACGAGAGTCGTGGCATCGGACGATGCTCGCAGAAGAATCGGTGGATGTAGCCTTAGCAATTATCCCGCCATCCCCCTCGCGGGCGTCATCGT
>NZ_CAJMZL010000022.1:0-119683 GCF_905220305.1 Caballeronia sp. J97
TGTCTGCTTTGTCTGCTTTGTCTGCTTTGTCTGCTTTGTCTGCTTTGTCTGCTTTGTCTGCTTTGTCTGCTTTGTTTGCTTTGTTTGCTTTGTCTGCTTATCAGGGAGTCGATGATGGGTCACCGCTTGAGCAAGATCGCCACGCGTACCGGCGATGACGGCACGACCGGATTGGGCGATGGAAGCCGCGTATCGAAGGACGATGCACGGATCGTCGCGATCGGGGATATCGATGAGTTGAATTCGTGTATCGGCGTGCTTTTGTGTGAGGCGATGCCGAGCGATGTGCGGGACGCGTTGACGCAGATTCAGAACGATTTGTTCGATCTGGGCGGGGAGTTATCGATTCCGGGGCATTCGATGATTGCCGAATCGCATTTAGCGCAACTCGACGCGTGGCTTGCGGAGTACAACGCGACGTTGCCGCCGTTGAAGGAGTTTATTTTGCCGGGGGGGTCTAGGGCTGCGGCTCTCGCTCACGTAGCAAGGACGGTTTGTCGGAGGGCGGAAAGGGCGATTGTGGCGTTGGGGCGGGTTGAAAGCGCCGGAGTTAATGAGGCGCCGCGGAGGTATGTGAATCGATTGTCGGATTTGATGTTTGTGTTGGCGCGAATAATGAACCGAATGGACGGTGGAGTAGATTTGTTGTGGAGTCGTACCGGGCGTTCTGATTAGTGTTGCAGGCAGGGTCTTTATATATGATTCACGAATCGTATTATTGGAAGCAGTCGTTGCTTCGGTCGGCAAACAAACTTCAGCGCATGCGCGTGAATAAATCCAACGAAGAATATGCCCTGGTTAAAGCAGAACGAGAGATTTTTTTAGGTTTTTATTCGATTAGAAAGCTTCTGGACACGTTCAAGCTTTCCCCGCAAACGCGAAAGATAAAATTCAGGTTGTCGTGGTCTCCTTGCGTGGGCTTCGTTGATTATTTCAATTGGCATCGAATCGAAGAGTTGTTCGACTTAGAGGTCGTTCACGAGGAAGAGCGAGATATCATATTTGTTTGCAATCAATTTATACATAGTTTTATATTCATTCATGTTTTCTCGGAAGATCGTGCACTAGCCGGTGTTTACGTGAGCTCCGACAGAGATCGAACGAAGAGAGTGTATTTCATTAGTATCGAACAGATTCTTGAGGCGTTCAGATTAGTAGGTAAAGATTATCCGAAACAGCGATTCATGCGGCGCAAAAAAGACGGGCAGTGGGAGGAGTACACCCCGTCAACAGCAGAGTTGGCTGCGTCAAAAAGAGCATTGGACGAACTCGATGAATTGTCATCGTCTACCGCGAAATCGAAGCCGTGTTTTTAACAATGGCATTATAGAAATTTACCCTTTCATGAGGCTGTCATCCTTTTTTACGACTAAGCCATCATTCGGGAAATCCAGCAGAATAATCTCTCGATGATTTATCCTTGCGAAGTGTGTCAAACGTCGTGGCAATATTGCTTCGATTTTGCCGGGCGCATGAGCGGGTTCGCTTGAACGCCCGGCGATTGTTCAGTTTCCCCCACCCCGCACAACTCTGCGCTGCTTAACCGCCTCCGCCAGCCCTTCCAGCACCTTCACACTCTCATCCCACCCAATACAAGCATCGGTAACACTCTGCCCGTAAGTGAGTTCGCATCCCTCGCGCAAATCCTGCCTCCCCGCAACAAGATGCGATTCCACCATCACCCCAACGATCCGTTCATCGCCGGAAGCGAGTTGACGTCCGATGTCTTCACAAACAGGAATCTGATTCTCATGCTTCTTCGAGCTATTAGCATGGCTCGCATCGATCATCAACCGCGCAGCTAACCCAGCCTTCCCGATATCAGAACAAGCCGCATCGACACTCGCGGCATCGTAATTCGGCGCTTTCCCGCCGCGCAGAATGATGTGGCAATCCTCATTACCAGCGGTCGAAACAATTGCCGAGTGCCCGCCCTTCGTAACCGACAGGAAATGATGCGGCTGCGACGCAGCCTTGATCGCATCGACGGCAATTTTCACATTGCCATCGGTGCCATTCTTGAATCCGACAGGGCAAGACAACCCCGAAGCCAACTCTCGATGCACCTGCGATTCGGTCGTTCTAGCCCCGATGGCCCCCCACGAAATGAGATCGGCGATGTACTGCGGGCTGATCATATCGAGGTATTCCGTACCAGCAGGCAGCCCCATTTCATTGATGTTCATGAGCAGTTCACGAGCCGCGCGCAACCCATCGTTGATCTTGAAGCTGTTGTCCATATACGGATCGTTGATGAGCCCCTTCCAGCCGACCGTGGTACGCGGCTTCTCGAAGTAAACCCGCATTACGATCTCGAGCTCGCCAGCAAACCGCTTGCGCTGCTCGATCAATCTCCCTGCGTACTCCATAGCGGCCTTCGGATCATGAATCGAACACGGCCCGATGATCACGATCAACCGGTCATCCATTCCATGAAGAATGCGATGCATCGACTGCCGCGCGTTGTAGATCAGCTCCGAAACCGGCTCGGCGCAAGGGAATTCGCGGATCAGGTGCGCGGGCGGGGTGAGTTCTTTCAATTCACGGATACGAACGTCATCGGTATTGTGCGGGGGCATGTCGGTTCTCCAACGGCTGCGTTCCAATCAAACTAAGAGACGAAAAAAAACCGCCAGACTCGCTGGCGGTTTTCTCGGGAATTCGGTTTGTTCAACCTGTGTACGACTTACCCCTCTCGATCCGCCAGCGGCCTGAGATGCCAAAAGAAATAAAAATAAAACTTGGCGGACATGATGGATCGGAAAGGAATCGAACGTCGGTCGAAAAAAGTTGTGACTGCTTTTATAACCTCAAACGTGCAGCGCTGACAAGCCTGCACCGGCAAAAACGCGGACAATCCGCATCGCAAGGGACAAAGACGCTAGATCCGAGCCCAAGCGATGCGGAAAATCCGCATGACAATCAAACCGTTCCGCCGACCGTCATCTTCTCGATGCGCAACGTCGGCTGACCGACGCCCACCGGCACGCTCTGGCCTTCCTTGCCGCACACGCCGACGCCGCTATCGAGCGACATATCGTTGCCGATCATCGTCACGTACTTGAGCGATTCCGGCCCGCTGCCGATCAGCGTCGCGCCCTTCACCGGATACGTGATCTTGCCGTTCTCGATCATGTACGCCTCGGACGCCGAGAACACGAACTTGCCGTTGGTGATATCGACCTGACCGCCGCCAAAGTTCACCGCATACAAGCCGTTCTTCACGGACGCGAGAATTTCCCGCGGATCCTTGTCGCCGTTGAGCATGTACGTGTTGGTCATGCGCGGCATCGGCAGCGCGGCGTACGATTCGCGGCGCGCGTTGCCCGTCACCGGCATCTTCATCAGCCGTGCGTTCAGCGAATCCTGGATGTAGCCCTTCAGGATGCCGTCTTCGATGAGCGTCGTGCACTGCGTCGGATTGCCTTCGTCGTCGATGTTGAGCGAGCCGCGCCGGTTCGGCAGCGTGCCGTCATCGACCACCGTGACGCCCTTCGCCGCGACCTGCTCGCCGATAAGTCCCGCGAACGCCGACGATCCCTTGCGGTTGAAATCGCCCTCGAGCCCGTGTCCGACCGCTTCGTGCAGCAGCACGCCCGGCCAGCCCGGCCCGAGCACGACGGTCATCGCGCCCGCCGGGGCAGGGCGCGCTTCGAGATTCACGAGCGCGGCGTGCACCGCATCGTCGACATACTTCTGCAGGATCGCGTCGGTGAAATAGCCGTAATCGAAACGGCCGCCGCCGCCGCCCGTGCCGATCTCGCGCCGGCCGTTCTGCTCGGCGATCACCGTCACCGATACGCGCACGAGCGGGCGCACATCCGCCGCGAGCGCGCCATCGCTGCGCGCGACGAGCACGACATCGTATTCGCCGGCCATGCCTGCCATCACTTGCGTGATGCGCGGATCTTTGGCCCGCGCCATCTGCTCGACGCGTTCCAGCAATTTGACCTTGGCCGTGGCATCGAGCGAATGCAGCGGGTCGGCGGCCAGATACAGATCGCGGCCCGATACGCCCGTGAGCGTGCTCGCCGGCTTGACCTTGTGCTTGCCGCCGCCTGCCTTGGCGATCGCGCGCGTCGCGATCGCGGCCTGGCGGATGGATTCGGGCGACAGGTCGTCCGAATACGCGAACGCCGTGCGCTCGCCGGACACGGCGCGCACGCCGACGCCCTGATCGATGCTGAAGCTGCCCGATTTGACGATGCCTTCCTCGAGGCTCCACGCTTCGCTGCGCGTGGACTGAAAATAGAGATCCGCGTAATCGACGCGATGCGTGAAGATTTCCGCGAGCGTGCGGGTGATCAGCCCTTCGTCGAGGCCGTAGGGCGTGAGCAAAACGTCCTTCGCCGTGACCAGGTTACGAATGCCGGGTTCGATGATGTTCATGCGGTGCCTATTGCGTGTTCTGTGACGAGTTCAGTGATATTCGCAGACGAATTGCAGTCTATTCTACGGTCTGATTCAGTCGGGTCATGTGCGGGGAAAAACCTGCGTCTTCAAGTTCGCGCGCGCTTCATCCGATTACGCGATGCCGGTAAGCCGGCAAGCTCTGTCGCACGGCGGCGATCCGCTGCAGATCGATGCCGCCGAGCACGACGCCCGGCCCTTCATCCTTCACGTCGACGATTTCGCCCCAAGGGTCGATCAGCATGCTGTGACCCCATGTGCGTCGTCCGTTCTCGTGATTGCCGCCTTGCGCCGCGGCCAGCACATAACACTGGTTCTCGACGGCGCGCGCCTTGAGCAGCGTCTCCCAGTGCGCACGGCCGGTGGTATGGGTGAACGCGGACGGCACGACCATCAGCGCGCAATCGCCAAGCTGCCGGTACAACTCCGGAAAGCGCAGGTCATAACACACCGATAGCCCGACACGTCCGAACGGCGCCTCGAATGTCCGCACTTCGCTTCCCGGGCAGATGGTGCGCGCTTCGTCGAACGATTCTTCGCCCTTCTCGAAATTGAACAGATGAATCTTGTCGTAGCGCGCGACCTGCTTGCCGGAGGGATCGAAGACGAGCGTCGTGTTCAGCACGCGGTTCGGTTCCGGCGACTGCAACGGCAGCGTCCCGCCGATGATCCAGACGCGATGCTCGCGCGCCGCATCGGCCAGAAACTGCTGGATGGGACCATCGCCGGGCGTTTCGCGGATCGCGAGCTTGTCGGTGTCCTTGAAGCCCATGTAGCAAAAATATTCGGGCAGCAGCACCAGTTGCGCGCCGCGCCGCGCCGCCTCGGCGATGAGGCGGCCGGCGTCGGCCAGATTGCGGTCGCGGTCCGGCGTGCTGACCATCTGCAGCGCGGCGACCTGAAACGGCGCCGCGCCTTCGCTCGATCTTTCGCTCATGTCTCTGTGCGCTGGTTAAAAAAGGGACAAAAACGGCGTCGCCGGACGCCCGATTTCAGCGGGCGGCGGCCGGAGCCACGGCGGCGGCGGGTGTTTCGATCTTACCCTGATCGCCATTGAGCCGCTGGATGACGGGTTTGCTCCACGAGCCGGTGATCGAATAGTCGAGCGCGAAGGCTTTCTGAATCGATGCCGACAGCGCGAGGTCCGCGGCGAGCGCGCCCAGGCCGAGCAGCGGATTGATCACCGCCGCGCCGAGCGCGACCGCGCCCGCGCCGACCGTCGGGATCACCTTCACGTGCAGGTCCTGCGTCTCTTTCGGCATGTCGACGATGCCGCGCATCTGCACGCGCGCGGGCGACGTGACCATCAGGAAATCGTCCGTGCGGCTGATGCCGTCGTTGATCTTCGCATTGCCCGTGATCTTCTCGAACGGCAGCCCCTTGCCGACGACATCGTCGAAATGCAGCGTCAGCAGGTTCGCGAGACTGCGCAGGCTGAAGATGCCGAGCCACTTCGCCGCGCCCGGCGCACGCAGGATCTGCCCGTGACGCAGATCGACGGCGACGTTGCCGTCGAGCGTGTTCACGTCGAAGGTCGCCGGATCGCCGTTCCAGGCCGCGTGACCCGACACCGTGCCGCTGCCCGACTGCACGACGTGCGGCGCGCCGAAGCGATCGATCAACTGGCCGCCGTTCTTCACATCGAGCTTGAAATCGAGCGACGTGCGGCGCGAGATGCGATCGTCGGTGTCGGCCGGCATCGTGTCCGGCTGCGCGGCCTTCATGACGCCGCCCGGCAGCGTGCGCCACATCGCGTTCGCGGTGAAGGTGGCGTCCGGGTTCGCGAGCTCGAGCTTGTCGAGCGTCCAGATCGGCTCGTCGGCGACTACTTCGTTGTGCGCGTCGACTTCGAGCCGGCCGAGGCTGTGACCGCGGAACACGAGCTCGTTCACGATGAGATCGATCGTCGGCATGTTGCGCGGCGGCTTGCGGATCATCTTGCCGGCGAGATCGCCCTGCATTTTCTCCGGGATCACGACCTTGTCGAAGCGCGCCTGCAACGCGCCGGGGCTTTCCTTCGTCGCACCGCGCGTCCACGCGACATTGCCCGTCACCTGATCCGACGCGATGTTCGCCTGCCACTTGCGGTCGGTTTCGCTTCCGCTCGCGTCGATCACGACGTTCTCCCAGCGCCGGTCGAGCAGTTTGAGCGTCGTGAAGTGGATGGCGGCGCGCGTCGGAATGAATTGCCTGACGTTCTCGCTCATCGGCGCGGGCGGCGCGGTCGCCACAGCCGGCGACTCGGGCGCCGAGGCGCTGATGTCGGCGAAGGTCTTGCGCCATGCATCGGCATCGAGTTCGTTCAGATCGGCGGCCACGCTCACGCCGTCGGCCGGCAGATCCGCCGGCTTGTTCACGCCGATCGCGCCGCGCACGACGTTCAGGCGTGCGCGCATGTTCATCGGCTCGGCGGGGTTCTGCGGATCGATCTTGACCTGCGCCCGGCCGATCTGCTGAAACACGTAATGCGCGGCCAGCGGCCCGACGCTCAGCCGCGCGTCATGCAAATCCGACGCGCCGCCCGTCGCGGGCTGGAACGTGAAGGAGAGGGGCATCGGCGTGCCGCGCGGCTTGCCTAGCGGCGCGGGCAGATCGATGCCGAGTCCGGTCAGATCCGAGCTCGCCTGCACGTTCGGCAGCGCGTTCCTCACGCCGCGCACGTGCAGCTCGTAAGGCGCGGCGCCGTCGATGCGCTTCATGAACGCGGCGACCTGCGGCGTGAGCCGCTTGTTCAGCCGCGTGGCGGCGTCCGCGCCGATGCGTCCGTTCACGTCGATCGCATAGCTGCCGTCCGGTTGCACGCCGCCCTTGGCGCGCACGTCGCCGCCGAGCAGTTGCGCGGTCAGGCCGTCGAGCGTGACCGTCTTGGCGGCGAAGCCGGCGCGGCCGCGAAGATGCGTGAGCGGCGGCAGATTGCCGTACGTGACTTCGTTATCGACGAACGTGACCGAGCCTTTGTACTCGGGCTTGATCGGCGGCTGCGGCGCGGGCGGCCGATAGCGCGGAATGCCGAGCGTCAGCGCGAGTTCGGCGTCGCCCTTCGCGTCGATCTTGCGCGTCGCGTGCTTCGCCATCAGGCCGAGCGAGCTGTCGTCGACATATTGCAGCATGTCGGCGAGCGGCCCGCGCGCGCGGCCGTCGATCCACAGCTTCGTCTCGCGATTGCCCGTATCGTCGATGCGCCCGACGACCTTCGAGACCTTCACGCCGCGGTAATGCCCCCGATCGATATCGAAGCCGAGCTTGTTTTGCGCGAGCGTGAATGTGCCGTCGATGCCCTCGAACGCCGGCCAGAAATTCGGCATGCCGTTGGCCATCTTGCGCGGCGGAAACGGCGTCGGATCGAACTTGCCGCCGCTGAACGGCGCGTTGATGCGGAAGACGCCCGCGTCGGGAAACTTCGCGTACGGGAAGCGCGTGAGATCGCCGTGCACTTCGATCGTCCCGTTCTTCGCGACGCCCGCCTGCAGCGCATGGCCGAGATAGACGCGCACGCGCTCGTTCAGGCTCGTCGGCAGGTAGCGCACGAGGCTCGTCACTTTCAGATGCGCGACCTTCGCCTTCAGATCGAGATTGCCGCGCCCGTGGCCCTGGTTCCAGTAGTCGGCGGTGACTTCGCCTTCGGCATCCGCGTTCTTCACGCGCAAGGTTTCGAGATGGATCGTGAACGCGCGCCGCAACTCGCCCGGCGCGATGGCATCGGCGACATTCCAGCGCGCGTTGCCCTTCAGCGAATCGAAGGTGAGACGCGGATCGTCGAACGCGCCGGGAATGGTGACGGCCACATTCTTCGTGTCGATCGTGATCCTGCCTTCCTTCTCGTTCGCGTCGACGTTGCCCCACAGATTCTCGACGCCCGGAATGCCCGCGCGCGGATGATTGTTGATCGTGAGCCCGGGCGGCGGCTCCTGCGCCTGAATGCTCAGGCCTTCGAGATTGCCCTTCAACGTGTAGTGCACGAGCGGCGCGTCGCCTTTCTTGCGCTGTTCGAGCGCTTCTTCCTCGGTCTTCGGCGCGGCGCGTTCGGAGTAGAGCGTGTAGTTCGAAACCTGGCCGCGCGGATTGAAGCGCACGAGTTCGTTGAGCACTTTTGCCGGCACCGGCAGCGCGCGCGCGAATTCCGCGAGGATGCCGATATCGGCCGAATCGCCCGTGAGCCGCATGATTTGCCCCTTGCCGACGCTCGGCTGGCGATACATGACGTTCAGCGAGCGCGACACGAGCAGGCGCGCGACCGGCGTGCCGTCGTCGAGCGGCGGCTGCCCGAGCTCCGCGTGCAGGTCGCGCAGATCGAGCGTGTATTCCGTGTCGTTCTTTTCGACGCTCCAGCCGAAGCGCGCGATCGGCAGATCGAGACGCGGCTGCGTCGCACGCACGCGCAACGCGACGTTCGCGCCGATCACCTCGCCGGTCGCGTTCTGCAACTGGCCGCGCGCGAAGTTCAGCCAGATCTGGTTGTTGATGCGCCCGTCGTACATCTGGAACGGCAGCTTCACGTAGCGCGCGAGGGTTGGCAGATCGACCGGGCCGGTCGACAGATAGAGGCGTCCGGTCCAGTTCGCGGGCGCGCCCATCGCGGTGAAAGGCTGATGGCGGAAGTCCGCGCGGAAATCGAGCGGGCCGTGCAGCACGTCGCCGTCGGCGGGCGCCTTGAGCGCGAGCCGATGGCGCGTACCGTCGTTGACGATCGCGAGATGCAGCCGCTTGAACGCGATCTCGGGGGCGGCGCGTTGCGCATCGCGCCAGCGCAGCGTGCCGTCGCGCAGAAGGATGTGATCCTGGCCGAGCAGCCAGGTCGTGAAGGCGTTCGAGCCGGTGCGATGCGTGGGAATCGGCACGCCCGCGACGGAAACCGCGCCGTCGGCATTGCGCGCGATGATGACGTCGGGTCCGTCGACGGTCAGATCCGCGAGCTTGGGCCGCAGATGCAGCAGCGACGCCCACGCGATGCTCGCGCTCGCGTGCGGCACCGCGAGACCCGGCGCGCCATCGGCGGCGTCGATGCTCAGGTTGTCGATATCGAATGTCGGCGAGAGCCCGGACCATCGCGCGGAAATCCTGCCGATGCGCAACTGCGCGTGAATCTGCGATGAGACGAGTTGCTCGATGCGCGGCCGGAACGAATCGACCTGCGGCATGACGATGTAGCGCAGACCGACATACACGCCCGCCACGACGAAGTACGTGATCGCCGCGATGACGAGCGCGATTTTGCAGACGCGCGAAAGCACGCGCTCGGCGTTGCCGCTGGGCTTGGCTTGTCCAACTTCGGTCGGGTCGACGGATCGTCTGCTGTCGGACATGCTGCTGCTGATCGGCGATATGGTAGTTTTGCGTGTTTGACGCTGAAATGTAACACGGGCACCGCGTGGACGGCCGCTGCCTGCGCACTCGTGGATGCTCGCGAAGCCGCGCCCGGCAAGACTTGTGGCGCGATGCTCGCACCGCGATGCCTGTCCGGAAGCAATGAGCGAACCCAACCATTCATGACCGACGCCACTCTTCTCAGTTCCGAATATTCCAACTATGCGGCGCGCGCGTACTCCGCGCGTCCCGAACTGGTGTCCAGCGTCGCGCAGTGGGCGCGCTCACGCATCACGCGCGCATGGATCGAAGCGCGGCTCGACGCGCACTGCGCGCCATGCAGCGAAAACGGCATGCTCGACGAAGCCGCGCTCAAGACCGCGCTGCGGCGTTTGCGCGCCGAGGTCTTCTGCACGGTGATGGAGCGCGATCTCGCGGGCGCCGCGGATGTCGCCGAAGTCACCGGCGCGATGACCGACCTCGCCGAAGTCACCGTGCAGCGCGCGCTCGCGGTGCTGTCGGCGGATCTCGAGACGCTCTTCGGCGAGCCGCGCGGTTCGGACGGCGAGCGGCTCACGCTCGGCGTCGTCGGCATGGGCAAGCTGGGCGGGCGCGAGCTGAATGCATCGTCGGACATCGATCTGATCTTCGTCTACGAGGAAGACGGCGAAACGTCGGGCGGCACGCGCGCGCCGCTTCCGACGCAGGAATTCTTCACACGGCTCGGCAAGCGGCTGATCGGCGCGCTCGCGGAAATCACGCAGGACGGCTACGTGTTTCGCGTCGACATGCGGCTGCGTCCCAATGGCGATTCCGGCCCGCTCGTGTGCAGTCTCGGCATGCTCGAAGAGTATTTCTACGTGCAGGGCCGCGAATGGGAACGCTATGCGTGGATCAAGGGGCGGCTCGTCTCGGAGACGCACAGCGACTCCGCGAAGCGTCTCGCGAAGCAGCTCGAAGCCATCGCGACGCCGTTCATTTACCGGCGCTATCTCGACTACGGCGTGATCGCCGCGATTCGCTCGCTGCATCAGCAGATTCGGCAAGAAGCGCGGCGGCGCGCGTCGATGCGCCCCGACAAGGCCGACGACATCAAGCTCGGGCGCGGGGGCATCCGCGAGATCGAGTTCAGCGCGCAGGTATTTCAGTTGATTCGCGGCGGTCAGGCAGCGGATTTCCGCATTCGTCCGACGCTCGCGGTTCTCGAACGCGCCGCGTCGCACGGCCTGCTCGCGCCGAACATCTGCGAGGCGCTTTCCGACGCGTATCTCTTTTTGCGCACGGTCGAGCATCGCCTGCAATACCGCAACGATGCGCAGACGCATGCGATGCCCGTCGCCGACGACGAGCGCGCGTTGCTCGCGACCTCGCTCGGCTTCGCGAACTATGCCGCGCTGATGGAAAAGCTCGACGCGCATCGCGAGCTCGTCGAGCAGCAGTTCGACGCGATCTTCGCCGACAAGGTGAGCGGGCAGGGCGGCTGCGGCGTCGCGGAGGATTCGGCGGCGTCGTGGATCTGGAGCGACGCGCTCGCCGACGATTCCGCCCAGGAAGAACTCGCCGCGCGCCTCACGGAACTCGGCTTCGCGGACCCCGCGCCGGTGCTGTCGCGTCTGACGGGCGTGTGGAATTCGGCGCGCTATGCCGGCTTGCCGTCGCAGAGCCGCGAGCGCTTCGATATCGTCGCGCAGCGGGCGCTCGAAGCGGTTCAGTCCATCGATGCGTCGCGCCGCGTCGACACCATCACGCGCGTGTTCGATCTGCTCGAAGCCACGGCCAAGCGCGGCGCGTATCTCGCGCTCCTGACCGAATATCCGGCGGCGCTCGCGCGCGTGTTGTCGGTGCTGTCCGGATCGCGCTGGGCGGCGGGGTATCTGATCCGCCATCCTCAATTGCTCGATGAACTGCTCGACGACGAGGCCATCGCCAGCCCGTTCGACTGGACCGCGTTCAAGCGCTCGCTGAGCGCCCGGCTCGACGCCGCCGAGGACGCCGAACATCAGATGGATCTGCTGCGCCACGCGCATCAGGCCGAAGTGTTTCGCATTTTGCTGATCGATCTCGCCGGCCATCTGAGCGTCGAGCACGTGAGCGACCGTCTGTCCGAACTCGCCGACGCCGTGCTCGACGTCACGGTGCAGACCGTGTGGAAGCAGTTCCCGAAGCGGCATCGCGAGACGCCGCGCTTCTCGGTCATCGCGTACGGGAAGCTCGGCGGCAAGGAGCTCGGCTACGCGTCCGACCTCGATCTCATCTTTCTCTACGACGATCCCGACGACGCGGCCTCCGACATCTACGCGATGTTCACGCGCCGCCTCATCACCTGGCTCACGTCGGCGACGGGCGCGGGCACGCTGTTCGACGTCGACTTGCGCCTGCGGCCCAACGGCGAATCCGGCCTGCTCGTGACCGACCTCGCGTCGTTTCGCCGCTATCAGATCCGCGAGGGCGACGCCGCGAACACCGCGTGGGTCTGGGAGCACCAGGCGCTATCGCGCGCACGCTACAGCGCGGGCGATGCCGAAATCGGCGCCGAGTTCGAGCAGATTCGCGCCGACGTGCTGGTCATGGAACGCGATGCCGCCGCGCTCGCGCGCGAGATCGTCTCGATGCGCCAGCGTGTCGCCGACGGGCATCCGAATCGCAGCGAACTGTTCGACCTGAAGCACGATCGCGGCGGCATGGTCGATATCGAGTTCATCGTGCAGTACTGGGTGTTGCTGCACGCGCGCGAGCATCGCGCGTTTTTGCGCAACGCGGGGAATATCACGCTCCTGAAGATCGCCGCGACGAGCGGATTGATCGCCGAAGCAGAAGCCGATGTGATCGGCGCGGCGTATCGGCATTACCGGAAGCTCCAGCACACGCTGCGGCTCGACGGCATGGAAAAGGCGCGCGTCGATCCGGCCGCGGTTCAGGACGAACGCGACGCGGTGACGGCGTTGTGGGAGCGCGTGTTCGCGGTGGCGTCGGCGCACTGACGTTCAGGCGGCGAGCATTTCCTTCGCGTGCTTGCGGGTGGTCGCGGTGATTTCGAGGCCGCCGAGCATGCGCGCGACTTCCTCGACGCGCCTGCTCTTGTCGAGCGGCGTCACGGTGCTCACGGTGCCGCCGGCATCGTCGGACGATTTCGCGACCTGGAAGTGCTGATCGCCGCGCGCGGCCACTTGCGGCAAGTGCGTGACGCACAGCACCTGCCGGTCGCGCCCGAGTTGATGCAACAGCCGCCCGACCACTTCCGCGACGCCGCCGCCGATGCCCGTGTCCACTTCGTCGAAGATGAGCGTGGGCGTCGGACTCGCGGTGCTCGCGATCACGGCGAGCGCGAGGCTGATCCGCGCCAGTTCGCCGCCCGACGCGACTTTCGCGAGCGGCCGCAGCGCGACGCCCGCATGGCCCGCGACGCGGAATTCGATCTGCTCCAGCCCGTTCGCGCCGCCTTCCGCGAGCGGCACGAGCGCGACATCGAAGCTGCCGCCCGCCATCGACAGTTCCTGCATGCCTTCGGTGACGGCCTTCGACAGATTCTTCGCGGCCTTCGCGCGCGCCTTCGACAGCACTTTGGCCTGCGCGAGATATTCGCTCTTCGCTTTCTCGGCGGCGGCGTTGAGCGCGTCGAGATCGGCGGCGGCGTCGAGTTCGGCAAGCTGGCGGCGGCGCGCGTCGTGTTCGTCGGGCAGCGTTTCGGGCTGAAGGCGGAACTTGCGCGCGGTCGAATGCAGTTGATCCATGCGCCGTTCGACCTGCGCGAGCCGCTCAGGATCGAGTTCCAGCCGCTGCGCATAATGCGACAGCGAGTATGACGCTTCCTGCAACTGGATCTCGGCCGGTTCGAGCGACGCGAGCACGTCGTTCAAGGCGGGATCGATATCGGCGAGGCCGCGCACCTTCGAGATGATCGCGCCGAGCTGCGAGATCATCGCTTCGTCGGATTCGGACAGCGCGCCGAGCGCGCCCTGCACGCCATCGATGAGACTCGCCGAATGCGACAGCCGATGATGCTCCGCGCTCACTTCTTCCCATTCGCCCGGCTGCGGCGCGAGCTTGTCGAATTCGCTCAGTTGCCACGCGAGACGCTCGCGCTCCAGTTGCAGCTCGCGGTCGCGGCTCTGCGCGGTCTCGACCGCCTGCTGGGCTTCGCGCATCACGCGCCACGCGCGATTCACCGCGCCGGCTGTGTCGAGCAACTGGGCGTGCGTGTCGAAGAGCTCGCGTTGCGCGTCCGGGCGCATCAGCAACTGATGCGCGTGCTGGCCGTGAATGTCGACGAGCATTTCGCCCACCTCGCGAAGCTGCGCGAGCGTCGCCGGCGTGCCGTTGATGAAAGCGCGCGAACGGCCGCCCGAATCGATCACCCGGCGCAGCATGACCGAGTCGGCGTCCTGCGTGAGCGCGTGTTCCTCGAGCCACTGCACGACGAGCGGATGCGTCGAAAACTCGGCGGTGATGTCCGCGCGCGCCTGGCCGGTGCGCACGACGCTCGCGTCGCCGCGGGCGCCGAGCGTGAGCGCGAGGGCGTCGATCAGGATCGACTTGCCCGCGCCGGTTTCACCCGAAAAGACCGTGAAGCCTGGATCGAAATCGATATCCAGCGTGGCGACGATGACGAAATCTCGAATGGAAAGATGACGGAGCATGGACGCTTCGGGAAGGGGATTCGGGATTCTGGATGCGGGTGGATCAGAGCGCCGACGAGTCCTGCGACGGATGCTCGTTCCAGTGCAGCTTCTTGCGCAGCGTCGCGTAGCTGCTGTAGCCGACCGGATGCAGCACCGGCACCGTGTGCTTCGAGCGCCGCACTTCGATCGCGTCGTTCAGTTCGACGGCGGTGAACGACTGCATGTCGAAGTTCACGTTGACGTCCCGCCCGCCGATGATCTGGATGGTCACTTTCGAATCGTCCGGCAGCACGATCGGTCGGTTCGACAGCGAGTGCGGCGCGATCGGCACGAGCACGAAACCCTGCAACTGCGGATGAAGGATCGGCCCCGCCGAGGACAGCGCGTAGGCGGTCGAGCCGGTAGGTGTCGCGACGATCAGCCCGTCGGAGCGCTGGTTGTACATGAAGTGGCCGTCCACCGACACGCGCAACTCCGCCATGCCGGAAAAGCCGCTGCGATTCACCACGACGTCGTTGAACGCGAGCGCGTGGTAGATCGGCTTGTCGTTGCGGACGATGCGCGCTTCGAGCAGGCTGCGCTCCTCGCGCTCGAACTGGCCGGCGAGCATCTGCGGGACGATTTCCTGCATCGCCTTGAGCGGAATGTCCGTGATGAAGCCGAGCCGTCCGTGATTCACGCCGATGAGCGGCGTCTTGTACGGCGCGAGCTGCCGGCCGATGCCGAGCATCGTGCCATCGCCGCCGAGCACGATCGCGACGTCCGCGCGCGCGCCCATCTCCGCGATGGAGAGCGCGGGAAACTCCGTCACGCCGACGTCTTTCGCGGTGACCGCCTCGAACACGACCTCGAAGCCTTGCTGCGCAAGCAGACCGGCGAGCGATCTCAGCGGCGCCTCGATGCCCGGCGTGTTGGTGCGCCCCACGAGGGCGACGGTCTTGAATTGGCCAATTTCCATGCCGGCATTACACCATAGTCAGAGAGCGAAAAGAACCGTGGAAGATGGCCGCCGGGCACGCGGTTACGGGACCGTGCGGTATTGCGCGGGCATGCCCCTGATTTCTCGCTAGAATGGAGCGGACATTGAATGCCGTACAGTCGGCGCGGCTCGCCGCTACTCGACACGTTGAGCTAAAATTTCCCCATGCTAGACCCACGTGCACAAACCCTCCTCAAAACGTTGATCGAGCGCTACATCGCCGAAGGTCAGCCGGTCGGTTCGCGCACGTTATCACGTCATTCCGGTCTCGAACTGAGCCCCGCGACGATCCGCAACGTGATGTCGGATCTCGAGGAGCTCGGGCTTGTCGTGAGCCCGCATACGTCGGCCGGGCGCATTCCCACGCCGCGCGGCTACCGGCTCTTCGTCGACACGATGCTGACTGTAGAAGCGCCGCAAGACGAAGCCATGACCACCGCGGTCAAGACTCGCCTGCAGGGCGAGGAACCGCAGAAGATCGTTGCCGCGGCGGCGAGCGTGCTGTCCAATCTGTCGTCGTTCGCGGGTGTCGTGCTCACGCCGCGCCGCAGCCACATGTTCAGGCAGATCGAGTTCATGCGGCTGTCGGACAAGCGCATTCTGCTGATCATCGTGACACCCGAAGGCGACGTGCAGAACCGCATGATGGCGACGCAGCGCGACTACTCGCCCTCGCAGCTCACCGAAGCCTCCAACTACATCAACGCGCATTTCGCGGGCCTGTCCTTCGACGAAGTGCGCCGGCGCCTGCGCGAGGAAATCGACCAGTTGCGCGGCGACATGACCGCGCTCATGCAGGCTGCCGTGGTCGCGAGCACCGCCGAGACGGATCCCACGGACACCGTGCTGATTTCCGGCGAGCGCAACCTGCTCGAAGTGGCGGACCTTTCGTCCGACATGGCGCGGCTGCGCAAGCTGTTCGACTTGTTCGACCAAAAGACGAGCCTCCTGCAATTGCTGGATGTATCGAGTCACGCGCAAGGCGTGCAGATTTTCATCGGCGGCGAGTCGAATCTCGTGCCGATCGAGGAAATGAGCGTCGTGACGGCGCCGTACGAGGTCAACGGGAAGATCGTCGGCACGCTCGGCGTGATCGGCCCGACGCGCATGGCCTACAACCGCGTGATTCCGATCGTGGATATCACCGCGCGCCTGCTCTCGATGTCGCTCAGCCATCAGTAACGCTTCATTCCTGCATATGGTGGCGCGCCGCGCGGGACCGCGCCACTCGGCCATTCGGCCAATGATGCGTGCTCGGGCGCGCCGCTATAATGGTCCTCACCTTTCCGACGACCTTTCCGGCCCGCCTGCCTTATGCGTTTCGACCTCGAGTTGCCCTCGCAGCCCAGCGCTTCGCATCGCGTCGCGGTGCTGCTGATCAATCTCGGCACGCCGGACGCGCCCACGCCGCGGGCGGTGCGCAAGTATCTGGCGCAATTCCTGTCCGATCCGCGCGTCGTCGAAATTCCCTCGTTCGTGTGGCAACTGATTCTGCGCGGGCTGATCCTGCCGTTTCGCGGGCGCGCGTCGGCGAAGAAGTACGCGCAGGTGTGGATGCCGGAAGGTTCGCCACTTCGCGTGCATACGGAGAAGCAGGTCGACGGCTTGCGGCGGCTCTTCGCGGCGAACGACTATCACGTGATCGTCGACTATGCGATGCGTTACGGCACGCCCGGCATCGGCGCCATGCTCAACCAGCTCAAGCTCGAAGGCGCCGACCGCATTCTGCTCCTGCCGATGTATCCGCAGTACTCTTCGTCCACGACAGCGACCGCGTTCGACGAAGCATTCGCCGCGCTGAAGCGCGTGCGCAACCAGCCGGAAATCCGCACGATCCGCCAATACGCGGATCATCCGGCGTATATCGCGGCGCTCGCGGAGCAGGTGCGTGACTATTGGCGGCATCATGGCCAGCCGGATTTCGCCGCGGGCGACAAGCTCGTGTTGAGTTTTCACGGTGTCCCGAAGCGCACGATGGATCTCGGCGACCCGTATCACGATCAGTGCCAGTTGACCGGTTCGCTGCTCACGGCCGCGCTCGGGCTCACGCCGGTCGAGTGCCGTGTGACGTTCCAGTCGCGCTTCGGTCGCGCGGAGTGGCTTCAGCCGTACACCGCGCCGACGGTCGCCGAACTGGGCGCGGGCGGCGTCGCGCGCGTGGACGTGTTCTGTCCCGGCTTCACGGCGGATTGCCTGGAGACGATCGAGGAAATCGGCATCGAGGTGCGGGACGAATTCCTGAAGGCGGGTGGCAGGCATTTTCACCGGATCCCGTGTCTGAACTCGGCGCCCGCGTGGATCAAGGGGCTGGGCGAAATCGCCGCGCAGCATCTGCAGGGCTGGCCCGTGCAGACCGTGCAGCCGCTCACCGCAGTGGCCTGAGCACGGCTTTTTCGAGCATTCACCGATGAACTACACGATTTCGACGGAACCTGACGCGCGTTTGCGCATCGATAAATGGCTCTGGGCCGCCCGTTTCTTCAAGACGCGGTCGCTCGCGAGCGATGCGGTGGAGAAGGGCCGCGTCAAGATCGGCGGAGCGAACGTGAAGCCGTCGAAGGACGTGCGCGTCGGCGATATCGTCGAGATCGATATCGAGCGGCTCGTCTGGCAGGTCGAAGTGCTCGGGCTGTGCGATGTGCGCGGCCCCGCGACGGTCGCGCAAACCCTATACACGGAAACGGAGGAGGGCCGCGCCAAACGCTTGGCCGAGGCCGAGCGCCGCAAGACCTTCCGCGAGCCCGCTGCCGGCATGCAGGGCAGGCCGACGAAGCGCGACCGGCGGACTATCGACAAATTTTCTCGTTCGGATTGAAGTAGCTTTCGATGGTTGCGTGAACGCCGCCGTACTCCGTGTTACGGTCGGTCACGACGCCGGACATGCAGATGGTGGTCGTTCCCGCGACGAGTACCAGGGCGACCACCGCGATAGCAAAGGTCAGTTTCATGGTATCCCCGGAGAGCGGGTTGTCCGGTCAGAAGACGGCCGGTTCAGGAAACGGGCAAGGGCTGAAAGCGGATTGAAGCATTTCGTAGGATTAGGGTAAACGTGCGTCCTGCGGTGCTTGTTTGCAGTGTAGGCGACACAGGGCTTCCCCTCAATCTTAAAATTGCGCGGTGCGGCGATGTGTGTATTACCGGCCATTGCCGCGTCACCCGCGCGCTGAAATTAGTCCGAAAAATTCGACGTGAAGGCTTGAAATGGCCTTCGATGCCCCAATTTCCGCCGCTAGTGCGAAAAAGCCGACTGAACCGAACGTCCGGTCGTTTTCGCAACCGATTCAACTCACAGCAATACATATTCAGCGACATGGAAAACACGCAAGAGAATTCAGCGAGCCAGAACCCGACGCCCGCCGACGATAACGCGCGCCAGGCCGCAGACACGACCAACGCTGCTGCTCAGGCGCCGCAAGGCGCGCCCGCCGACGCGGCCGCCGCGCCGCAAACCGCGCCGAACGAGGCCGAGACTGCGCTTGCAGACGCGCAGGCCACGATCGCCGCGCTCAAGGAAGACTTCCTGCGCGCCAAGGCCGAGACGGAAAACGTGCGCCGCCGCAGCCAGGAGGATGTCGCGAAGGCGCATAAATTCGCCATCGAGAATTTCGCGGAAAACCTGCTGCCGGTGCTCGACAGCCTCGAAGCCGCGCTCGCCGACCAGTCGACAGATCTCACCAAGGTTCGCGAGGGTGTCGAACTCACGCTGCGTCAGTTGACCGGTGCGCTGGAAAAGGGCCGCGTGATCGCGGTGAATCCGGTCGGCGAGAAATTCGATCCGCATCGCCATCAGGCCATCTCGATGGTCCCGGCCGAGCAGGATCCGAACACCGTCGTATCGGTGCTGCAGAAGGGATATGTGATCGCCGACCGCGTGCTGCGTCCGGCGCTCGTGACCGTCGCGGCGCCGAAGTAACGCGTTTCGCGGTCAGCGTGCCAGTTCGCGCGCTCGTCGGCGGCCTTATGCGTCGCGGCGCGCCGGCCGGCGAACAAAAAAAGTTATAGACCGCATCGATTGAAGGGTCTTGAAATCGAAACTGGCGCTCTTATCTTGCGTACAGGTATGAATTTTGGGCGTTCGGCCCGGTAAATCGGCAAAAGCCGGCGTCAGGCACGACACACCGCCCGCCGCAACGCCACTGCGATCAAAGCTAGGAGAGTATAAAAAATGGGCAAAATCATCGGTATCGACCTGGGCACCACGAACTCGTGCGTGGCGCTGATGGAAGGCAATCAGGTCAAGGTCATCGAGAACTCGGAAGGCGCGCGCACCACGCCGTCGATCATCGCTTACATGGATGACAACGAGATCCTCGTCGGCGCGCCTGCCAAGCGCCAGTCGGTCACCAATCCGAAGAACACGCTGTACGCGGTCAAGCGCCTGATCGGCCGCCGCTTCGACGAAAAGGAAGTGCAGAAGGACATCAACCTGATGCCCTACAAGATCGTCAAGCACGACAACGGCGACGCATGGGTCGAAGCGCACGGCAAGAACCTCGCGCCGTCGCAGGTTTCGGCCGAAGTGCTGCGCAAGATGAAGAAGACCGCCGAAGATTACCTCGGCGAGCCGGTGACGGAGGCCGTCATCACGGTTCCGGCGTACTTCAACGACAGCCAGCGTCAGGCAACCAAGGACGCGGGCCGCATCGCCGGTCTGGAAGTGAAGCGCATCATCAATGAGCCGACCGCGGCCGCGCTCGCGTTCGGTCTGGACAAAGCCGAGAAGGGTGACCGCAAGATCGCGGTGTTCGACCTGGGCGGCGGCACGTTCGATATCTCGATCATCGAAATCGCGGATGTGGACGGCGAAATGCAGTTCGAAGTGCTCTCGACGAACGGCGACACGTTCCTCGGCGGCGAAGACTTCGACCAGCGCATCATCGATTACATCATCGGCGAGTTCAAGAAGGAGCAGGGCGTCGATCTGTCGAAAGACGTGCTCGCGCTGCAACGCCTGAAGGAAGCTGCTGAGAAGGCGAAGATCGAACTGTCGTCGACGGCTCAGACCGACATCAACCTGCCGTACATCACGGCCGACGCGTCGGGCCCGAAGCACTTGAACCTCAAGTTCACCCGCGCGAAGCTCGAAGCGCTCGTCGAAGAGCTGATCGAGCGCACGATCGAACCGTGCCGCATCGCCATCAAGGATGCGGGCGTGAAGGTCGGCGATATCGACGACGTGATTCTCGTCGGCGGCATGACGCGTATGCCGAAGGTGCAGGAAAAGGTGAAGGAGTTCTTCGGCAAGGACCCGCGCCGTGACGTGAACCCGGACGAAGCCGTCGCCGTGGGCGCCGCCATTCAGGGTCAGGTTCTGTCGGGCGACCGCAAGGACGTTCTGCTGCTCGACGTGACGCCTCTGTCGCTCGGCATCGAGACGCTCGGCGGCGTGATGACGAAGATGATCAACAAGAACACGACGATCCCGACGAAGCACGCGCAAGTGTATTCGACGGCGGACGACAACCAGGGCGCCGTCACGATCAAGGTGTTCCAGGGCGAGCGCGAAATGGCCGTCGGCAACAAGCTGCTCGGCGAGTTCAACCTCGAAGGCATTCCGCCTGCACCGCGCGGCACGCCGCAGATCGAAGTGACGTTCGACATCGACGCGAACGGCATTCTGCACGTCGGCGCGAAGGACAAGGCGACGGGCAAGGAAAACAAGATCACCATCAAGGCGAACTCGGGTCTGACGGACGCGGAAATCGACAAGATGGTGAAGGACGCCGAAGCCAACGCCGAGGAAGATCACAAGCTGCGTGAACTGGCCGATGCCCGCAACCAGGGCGACGCGCTGGTCCACAGCACGAAGAAGGCGCTCGCCGAGTACGGCGACAAGGTCGACGCTTCGGAAAAGGAAAAGATCGAAGCGGCGCTGAAGGATCTCGAAGACACGCTGAAGAGCAGCTCGAGCGACAAGGCCACGATCGAAGCGAAGGTCGAGGCGCTGGCTCAGGCTTCGCAGAAGCTCGGCGAAAAGATGTACGCCGACATGCAGGCTCAACAGGGTGCGGCGAGCGCGGCCGCCGGTGCGGCAGGCGCGGGCGCTTCGGCGGATGCGGGCGCGAGCCAGCACCACGACGATGTCGTCGACGCAGACTTCAAGGAAGTGAAGAAGGACTAACGCCGAAGCCGGGCGCGTGAGTGGCGACATTCACGCGCCTTTTCGGCTGCATCACCGGGACGCGTTGGCGTCTTATGTGGAACGCGCCTGGCGAGCCTTTCTGGCTCTCCGGGCACGTTGTTTTTAGAGGCGCGTTGCTCAAAGGCGAGGCGCAAAAGGTTTTACGCGCGGGTTGCAACCTATACCCGCGGCATCTGACAGGAACCGTCGCGCTCAAGCGCGGCGGCATCGAACCGACATGGCGAAACGGGATTACTACGACGTTCTGGGCGTCGCGAAGAACGCGAGCGACGACGAGATCAAGAAGGCGTATCGCAAGCTCGCGATGAAGTATCACCCTGACCGCAATCCGGACAACAAGAAGGCGGAAGAGAATTTCAAGGAGGCGAAGGAAGCCTATGAAATGCTCTCCGACCAGCAGAAGCGGGCCGCGTACGATCAGTACGGCCACGCGGGCGTGGATCCGAACATGGCGGGCGCGGGCGCGCAAGGCTTCGGCGGTTTCGCCGATGCCTTCGGCGATATCTTCGGCGACATCTTCGGACAGGCGGGCGGCGGCGGTGCGCGCGGGCGTGGCGGTCCGCAGGTGTATCGCGGCGCGGACCTGCGCTACAGCATGGAGATCACGCTCGAGCAGGCGGCGCACGGCTACGACACGCAGATCCGCGTACCGAGCTGGGTGAACTGCAACGTCTGTCACGGTTCGGGCGCGAAGCCGGGCACGAAGCCCGAAACCTGCCCGACCTGTCACGGTCAGGGCCAGGTGCGCATGTCGCAGGGCTTTTTCAGCATCCAGCAGACGTGTCCGAAGTGTCACGGCAGCGGCAGCTATATCCCCGATCCGTGCGCGAACTGCCACGGCGCGGGCAAGGTGAAGGAAACGAAGACGCTGGAAGTGAAGATTCCGGCTGGCATCGACGACGGCATGCGCATCCGCTCGGCGGGCAACGGCGAGCCGGGCATCAACGGCGGCCCGAGCGGCGACTTGTACGTGGAAATCCACATCAAGCAGCATTCGGTGTTCGAGCGCGACGGCGACGATCTGCATTGCCAGATGCCGATCCCGTTCACGACGGCGGCATTGGGCGGCGAGATCGAAGTGCCGACACTGGCAGGGCGCGCGAGCTTCACGGTGCCCGAAGGCACGCAGTCGGGCAAGACGTTCCGTCTGCGCGGCAAGGGCATCAAGGGCTTGCGTTCGAGCATCGCCGGCGATCTGTACGTGCACGTGCAGGTGGAAACGCCGGTCAAGCTCACGGAACAGCAGCGCGATCTGCTGAAGCAGTTCGAGAAGTCGCTGGAGCAGGGCGGTGCGCGGCATAGTCCGCAAAGCAAGAGCTGGTTCGACCGCGTGAAGAGTTTCTTCGACTGATGCGGTTGGGTGCGTTGTACGTCGTGCGAGCATGACGATGAAAACCGAAGAGTGCAGCGCGGTGTACGCGCTGCTCGACGATTGCGATGCGACCGCCGAAAGGCGGTCGAGTCGTTTGTACACGGACTTCGTGCACGAACGCGTGTGCGAGGATGCACGTGAGCTCGATGCGGTCTGCGCCGCGATCGAGCGCGATCTGCAAGGCGGTTTGCACGCGCTCGTCGTCGCCGATTACGAGTTCGGGCGCAATCTCCAGTTCGGCAAGGTCGGACGCGGTGACGATCACGCGCTGCGCGTGCTCATGTTCCGCGATTGCGCACGCCTGTCGCGCGATGAAGTCGACGCGTGGCTCGCGTCCAAGGGCGATGACCCCACGGCAGGCGTCGCGGGCATCGAACCGAGCGTCACGCGCAATGAATTCGATGCGGCCATCTCCGCCGTGCACGACGCATTGCGCGAAGGCGAGTCGTATCAGATCAACTACACGTATCGGCTGAACTTCGATGTGTTCGGCGCGCCGAGCGCGCTGTATCGGCGTTTGCGTGAACGGCAGGCCGTGCATTACGGCGCGTTCATCGCGTTGCCGGACGGCAGGTCGGTTGTGTCGTGCTCGCCGGAATTGTTCGTCGAGAAGCATGGCGACATGCTGCGCGCGCGGCCGATGAAAGGCACCGCGCCGCGCGACGCCGATCCCGATTCACTGCGGCTCGATCCGAAGAATCGCGCCGAAAACGTAATGATCGTCGACCTGCTGCGCAACGACATGTCGCGCGTGGCGGTCACGGGTTCGGTGAACGTGCCCGCGCTGTTTTCGGTCGAGCCTTATGCATCGGTGTGGCAGATGACTTCGACGATCGAAGCGCGCGTGATTCCCGGCACGCCGTTCGCGGGCATCGTGCGCGCGCTCTTTCCGTGCGGCTCGATTACCGGCGCGCCGAAGTATCGGACGATGCAGCTCATCGACGAGATCGAGAGCACGCCGCGCGGCCTCTACACCGGCGCGATCGGCTGGCTCGATGCGAGCGGCGACTTCTGCATGTCGGTGGCGATTCGCACGCTCGTCATCGATGCCCCCGCGCGGCGGGGCGTGCTCGGCATTGGCGCAGGCATCGTGCTCGATAGCGTCGCCGCCGACGAATACGAGGAGTGTCTGTTGAAAGCGCGCTTCCTGACCAGCATGGATCCGGGCTTCGAGCTGTTCGAAACCTGCTACGCGACGCGCGACGACGGCATTCGCCATTACGCGCGGCACGTCGCGCGAATCAAAGGCAGCGCGGCGTACCTCGGCTTCATGTTCGACGAAGCCTCGTTGAACCAACAAGTCGCCGAACATGTCGCGGGCTTCGAGGTCGGGAAGCCGTATCGGCTGCGCATCGCGCTGGACAAGAGCGGACGCATCACGATGACGAGCGCGCAGCTTGCGCCGTTGCCGTCGGACACGGTGAACGTGCTGCTCGCGTCGGATCGCGGTTTCGCGCCACAAAGCTCCGCCGATCCATTGCTCAGCCACAAGACGACGCGCCGCGCCGACTACGATCGCGCGTGGAAAGCCGCCGAAGCAGAAGGCGCTTTCGACATGCTCTTCGTCAACGAGCGCGGCGAACTCACCGAAGGTGGCCGGTCGAGCGTGTTCGTGAAGCTCGACGGCAAGTGGTTCACGCCGCCCGTCGACGCCGGCGTGCTGCCGGGCGTGATGCGCGCGGTATTGATCGAAGATCTCGGCGCCGCCGAGCGTACGCTCATGCGCGAAGACTTGCTCGAAGCCGAAGACCTGCTCATCAGCAACGCGTTACGCGGCGCGGTCAAGGCCAATCTGAAACGCTGACCGCGCGTCACGACGGCGCGCGGTCAGCGCAACACGATCACCATTCGGCGACGCTGCCGTCCGCGTGCCGCCACACCGGATTGCGCCAGCGATGGCCGACCTTCGCCATTTCGCGCACCTTCTCTTCGTTCACTTCGATACCGAGGCCGGGCCCTTGCGGGATCGACACCATGCCGTCTTCGTACTTGAAGACTTCCGGGTTCCTGATGTAATCGAGCAGGTCGTTGCCCTTGTTGTAGTGAATGCCGAGGCTCTGTTCCTGGATGAACGCGTTGTAGCTGACCGCATCGATCTGCAGGCAGGTTGCGAGCGCAATCGGCCCGAGCGGACAATGCAGCGCGAGCGCGACATCGTAGGCTTCGGCCATCGTCGCGATCTTGCGGCATTCGGTGAGACCGCCCGCGTGCGAGGCGTCCGGCTGAATGATGTCGACGTAGCCGCTCGCGAGAATGTGCTTGAAATCCCAGCGCGAGTAGAGCCGCTCGCCGAGCGCGATCGGCGTGCTCGTCTGGTTGACGATATCGCGCAGCGCTTCGACGTTCTCCGACAGCACCGGTTCTTCGATGAACATCAGCTTGAACGGATCGAGTTCCTTTGCGAGCACCTTGGCCATCGGCTTGTGAACGCGCCCGTGAAAGTCGACGCCGATGCCCACGTTCGGCCCGACCGCCTCGCGCACCGCGCGCACGTTGTCGATCACGCCTTGGACCTTGTCGAACGTATCGATGATCTGCAGCTCTTCCGAGCCGTTCATCTTCACGGCCTTGAAGCCGCGCTCGACCACGGCGCGGGCGTTGTTCGCGACATCGCTCGGACGGTCGCCGCCGATCCACGAATACACCTTGATCCTGTCGCGCACCTGGCCGCCGAGCAGCGCGTGCACCGGCACGCCGTGGTGCTTACCGAGAATGTCCCACAGCGCCTGATCGACGCCCGCGATCGCGCTCATGCCGATGGGCCCGCCGCGATAGAAACCCGAGCGGTACATCACCTGCCACAGGTCTTCGATATGACGCGGGTCGCGGCCGACGAGATAATCGGCGAGCTCATCGACGGCGGCGGCCACCGTATGCGCGCGGCCTTCGACGACCGGCTCGCCCCAGCCGGTGATGCCCTCGTCGGTTTCGATCTTGAGGAAGCACCAGCGCGGCGGAACGATGAAGGTCTCGAGTTTCGTGATTTTCATTGTGCGTCTCCTGAAGGGTTTTACATGGTAGCAAAAAGCCGTCGAGTAGGCATATTAATAGTATTATTTGAATGAAATCGGGATTTACGAAAAATCTGACAAATATCCGATAATCCTGTCCGAACCAACGGGAGAACATCATTCACCGCGATCTGCATGGCCGTGTGACGCACGAACTGGGCATGGCGATTCTGCGAGGCGACTATTCGCCCGGCTCGCCTTTGCCGCGCGAAGCCGAACTGATGGAGCGCTTCGGCGTGAGCCGCACGGTGCTGCGCGAGGCGTTGCGCACGCTCACGTCGAAAGGGCTGATCGAGTCGCGTCCGAAGGTCGGCACGCGGGTGCGCGCACGGGACGCGTGGAATCTGCTGGACGTCGACATGCTCGACTGGTACTCGCGCGTCGCGCCGCCGCTGCAGTTCGCGCTCAAGCTCCAGGAAATGCGCGAGATGATCGAGCCGTACGCCGCCGCGCTCGCCGCCGACAATCATGAGGAACGCTCGCGCGAGCGTCTCACGCGCGCGCATCGGGCGATGGCGGATGCGCAGAACGTCGATGAATGGGTGCGCGCCGATCTCGACTTCCATCTGGGGGTGCTCGCCGCGTGCAGCAACGAATTGCTGATTCCGCTGGGCGCGCTGATCGAGCGCACGCTCGAAGGTCAGTTACGGCTGAACGCGAAGCGCGCCGAGGTGTACAACGCGTCGCTCGCGGAACACACGGCGGTTTTCGATGCGATCGTCGCGCGCGACTCGAACGGCGCGCGCCGCGCGATGGCCGGTCTGCTCGGCGTGACGCGCGGCAGAATCGAAGGCTAAAGCGCGTTCAGCGGAATCTTCAGATAGGTCGTGCCGTTGCCGGCCGCTTCAGGAAACCTGCCCGCGCGGATATTCACCTGGATCGCGGGCAGGATGAGCGTCGGCATGCCGAGGGTCGCATCGCGCGCTTCGCGCATCGCGACGAACTCGTCCTCGGTCTTGCCGCCGCCGACGTGAATGTTGTTCTCACGCTGCTCGCGCACCGTGCTTTGCCACTGCGGACCGCGCGTCTCCGGCGGATAGTCATGACACACGAAAAGCCGCGTATCGGGATCGAGCGCGAGCAGGCGCTGAATCGACCGATACAGCCGGCGCGCGCTGCCGCCCGGAAAATCGCAGCGCGCGGTGCCGACGTCAGGCATGAAGAGCGTGTCGCCGACGAACACGGCATCGCCGATCCGGTACGCCATGTCGGCGGGCGTGTGGCCCGGCACGAACAGCGCGGTCGCTTCGATATCGCCGATCATGAAGCGCTCGCCGTCGGCGAAGAGATGATCGAATTGCGAGCCGTCGAGTTGAAACTCCGGTTCGAGATCGAAGATTTTCTTGAAGACGCCCTGCACCGCGCGGATCGACTCGCCGATGCCTATCTTTCCGCCGAGCATGCGCTTGAGATACGGCGCCGCCGAAAGATGGTCGGCATGCGCGTGCGTCTCCAGAATCCATTCGACGGAAAGGCGCTGCTCGCGCACGAACGCGATGACCGCGTCGGCGGATTTCGTCGACGTGCGCGCGGCTTTCGGATCGTAGTCGAGCACCGGATCGACGATAGCCGCCGCTGAGCCGGCCGCTTCGTGGACGACATACGTCATCGTGCCGGTGTTGATATCGAAGAAGGGCTGAATGATCGCTTGCACGTTGGTTCCCCCGGCTGCCTTGCGGCGCGTTGCCTCGCGTCGGCCTGTGCTTTTGTCGCCCGGATCGATTGGGCGTGTTTGTCAGGATCGCGATACAGTGTAACCCTTTGTGCCGGACCCAATGCGCGGGCCGTCACTTCCCCGAAAGCTCGATCAAGAGGTTCGAATGCCGCACGTCCCGACTTCGCTTGCGTCGTCGTGGGGCGCGTGGGCCGTCTTCGTCAGCGTCCTCGCGACGCAACTCGGCGTGCCGGTCCCCGCCGCGCCGATGCTGATTCTCGCCGGCACGCTCGTCGCCGCCGGCAACGTGCCGTTCTGGCAGATGCTCGCGGCCGCGGTGCTCGCGGTGCTCATCGCCGATTCCTTGTGGTTCACCGCGGGCCGTCTCTACGGCCGGAGCTTCCTCAATTCGCTCGTGCGTTTCTCCCTGTCGATCGATTCCACGCTGCGCACCGCGCGCCGCTGGTTCGAGCGCTTCGGCGTGCCGCTGCTCGCGCTGTCGAAGTTCGTGCCGGGGCTCGGGCTCGTGTCGGCGCCGCTGCTCGGCACCACGCAGATCGAAGTGCGCGTCTTCGTGTTGTGGGATCTGATCGGCGCGACAGCGTGGGCGAGCTTCTGGATGCTCGGCGGCGCGGCGTTGCAGGAACAGATCGCACGGCTCATCGTGCTGGTGCGCGCCAATGGCACGACGCTGATCGATGTGCTCGTGATGGTCGCGCTCGGCTTCCTGCTGTATCGATGGATCCGGCGCGAACAATTTCGTCAGTGGCTCGCGAAGTATCACATCACGCCTGACCAGCTCGACTCGATGATGCGCTCCGGCACGCCGCCCGTGATCTACGACGCGCGGCCGCCGGATATTCGCCGCCGCGAGCCGTATCGCATCGCGGGCGCGATCGCGCTGGATCTCGACTCGCCGAATCGCGTCGATCAGTTGTATGCGGAGCACGAGGTGGTCGTGTATTGCGTGTGCCCGAACGAGGCGACGGCGAAGACCATCGCGCGGCAGTTGCGGGCGAAGGGCTTCAGGCACGTGCGGCCGTTGAAGGGCGGGCTGGATGCGTGGGAGAAGCACGGCTATCCGGTCGAACCGATTCCGGCGGAGCATCTGCACGCCGCGGCCGATCACGATGACATCGATCACGACATGATCACGATCCGGGCGACCGCGCCGGAATGATCTGGCGCCGACGCGGCGGCCGGCTCACGAGCGCGATGCCCGCGAGCATCATCGCCGCGGCGACCATGAAGCGCGCGGTGAAATGCTCGCCGAGCAGGAGCGCGCCGAAGATCGGCGTGAGAAACGAGAACACCGAAAGCCGCGACGCCATATAGCGCGCGAGCAGCCAGAACCACGTCAGATAGCTGATGAGCGCGACGACGATTGCCTGATACGCGAGGCTCGCGATCGCGAGCGGCGACACGGCTTCGACGTGCGTCTGTCCGATGCCGGCCGCGAGCACCAGCGGCAACACCGCCGACGCCGCCAGTTGATGGAACGGCGTCTTGCTCGCGCTCGCATGCGCCGGCGACGACACACGCACGACGACCGTCGTCGTGGCCCAGGCTTGCTCGAATCCCCACGCACGCACAGCGCGATCATCACGATGAAGGTGGTGGCGTCGGGGCGCGGCGCAAGTCGAGGGATGGCCTGTTCATTGGCCGTCGTTCGGGCGTGGCTGGAGCACGCCGATGTGAGGCGCATCGGCATGCATTTGATTTGGAGCGTCGATCGTGCCAGCGAACGGGCCGCGAGAGGGAAAGGTCGGGCGGGGCCGGTGGAAATGCGCAGGTTCACGCGCCGCGACGAATGCGCGGCGCGAAGTCATGCATGAATCAGGAATGCTTTTCGATCAGTTCGACCTTGTAGCCGTCCGGATCTTCGACGAACGCGATCACCGTCGTGCCGCCCTTCACGGGACCGGCCTCGCGCGTGACCTTGCCGCCTGCCTGACGGATGCGCTCGCATGCGTCGGCGGCGTCGTCGACTTCGAGCGCGATGTGGCCGTATGCGGTGCCGAGGTCGTACTTCTCGGTGCCCCAGTTATAGGTCAGCTCGAGCACGCTGTTCTCGCTTTCCGGGCCGTAGCCGACGAACGCGAGCGTGTACTTGTACTCGGTGTTTTCGCTTTGACGCAGCACTTTCATGCCGAGAATGCGCGTGTAGAAATCGATTGAACGCGGCAGGTCGCCGACGCGCAGCATCGTGTGGAGGAGTCGCATGGTGGGGTTCCTGTTTGTGTGTTTGCGAGGGGACAGGAAGGAAATTGTACCGTCGGCGCCTTCCATGCGCTGACGACGCTCAGAGCGCCGGCAGCAAGTCCGGCGGGTGATGTTTGAGCGTATGCCGCGCCTCGCGGAACTCGGGGAAGATCGATTCGACCGTCTGCCAGAAGCGCGGGCTGTGGTTCATCTCGCGCAGATGCGCGAGCTCGTGCGCGACGACGTAATCGATGATCGACATCGGGAAGTGGATCAGCCGCCAGTTCAGGCGGATCTTGCCGTCGCTGGAGCAACTGCCCCAGCGCGTCGCCGCCGACGACAGCGCATATGCGCGATACTCGACCCCGAGCTTCGCCGCATACACCCCGAGCCGCTCGCCGAAGATGCGCTTCGCTTCGCTTTGCAGCCAGCCTTGCACGCGATCCTTGATCTGCTGCGTGTCGGCGAGCGCGGGCATCGCGAGCGAGAGCACGCTGGTTTCGTCGTCGAAAGAAAGCGTGCTCGCAGTCGAACCGAGCGACACGCTGATCGTCTTGCCGAGATACGGAAACTGCGCGCCGTCCTTCCATTCGATGCGCGGCAGCGCGCGCTGCTCGACGCGTGTCTGCCATTCGGTGAGCTTCTTGACGATCCAGTTCTGCTTGTCGAGGATCGCGCTCTCGATGTCCGCGATCGTCACCCAGCGCGGCGCGGTGATCGCGAGCCCGGTGCCGTCGATGCAAAAGCCGATCGTGCGCCGCGACGAACGCCTCAAGCGATACTCGAGCGCGCCCGCCTTGAGCAGGATGCGGCGCAGGCGCACGCCATCGGGCAAGGGCGTCGCGGGAGCAGCGGGCGTGAGGACGGGAACGGGATCGGCGCTCGGGACGTCGCCGCGCAGCGGAGCCGGTCCGTTCGCGGGCGGCGCGCCGGAGTATGCCGGCGCATGCTCGAACGGCAGATCGAGTTGCAGGGTATCGAGCGCGACGGCGGGGCGCTGTCGCGAAGGGGCTTTCTGCATCGGCTCGGCTTTGCGCTCACGGCGCAGGAATGACGAGAAGAACGAGTAGGGCACGCCGCGGCTCGATTCGAACGCCGCCGCGTCAGCGGCCCGCGCCCGCGGCGCCGGCTTCACCCGGCTGTGCGTTCGGCGCAGCGTAAGCGTGCGGATCGATGCGGCGCATTTCCGTCTCGATCCAGCTTTCGACGCGCGCGTTCACTTCCTCGGGCGTAAGGCCGGCCGTATCGATCGGCTTGCCGACCGACACCGTGACTATACCCGGATATTTGATGAAGGAATTGCGTGGCCAGACATGACCGGCGTTATGCGCGATCGGCACGACCGGCGCGCCGGTTGCGACTGCGAAGCGCGCGCCGCCCGTCTTATACTTGCCCTGGCTGCCAACGCGCGTGCGCGTGCCTTCGGGAAACATGATGACCCACGCGCCTTCGTCCATGCGCGCGCGGCCCTGGCGCGTGACCGAGACGAACGCGTCGCGGCCCTGCTTGCGATCGATATGCACCATTTTCAGGAGTCCGAGCGCCCAGCCGAAGAACGGCACGTAGAGCAGCTCGCGCTTGAACACGTAGCACAGCGGCCGCGGCATCAGCGCCGGAAACGCGAGCGTCTCCCAGGCGGACTGATGTTTCGACAGCAGCACGGCGGGACCATTCGGCAGGTTCTCCATGCCTTCGATCGCGTAGCGGATGCCGATCAGATGCCGCAGCACGACGATCGTCGACTTGCACCAGCCGGCCGCCATCCAGTAACGCCTGTCGGCGCGCATGAACGGAAATGCAATGAAGCAGGCGATCGCGTACGGCACCGTGTACACGATGAAGTAAAGCATCAGCAGCAACGAACGGATGAAGCGCATGGAGTCTCGGTGTTACTGGGCCGCCGGGCGGTCCTGATGCCGCGCGAGAAAGTCGAGCGCGAATGCGCGCAAGTCTTTGTGAACGACGGTGCCTTCGGGCAACTGCCCTTCCTGGAGCGTCTTTTCGCCCTTGCCGGTGAGCACGAGATGCACCGGAAAGCCGAGCGCCGCGCCCGCCTGAAGATCGCGCAGCGAATCGCCGACGACCGGCGTGTCCTCGGGATCGATCTCGAAGCGGTCGATGATCTGCTGCAACATGCCGGGCCTCGGCTTTCTGCAGTCGCACTGATCTTCCGCCGTGTGCGGGCAGAAGAACACCGCGTCGATACGTCCGCCGACGGCCGCGACCGCGCGATTCATCTTCTGATGCATCGCGTTCAGCGCGGCCATGTCGAAGAGGCCGCGCCCGATGCCCGACTGATTCGACGCGATCGCCACGCGATAGCCCGACTGATTCAGTCGCGCGATGGCTTCGAGGCTGCCGGGAATGGCGACCCATTCGTCCGGCGACTTGATGAACGCATCGGAATCGACGTTGATCACGCCGTCGCGATCGAGGATAACCAGTTTGCGGTTCATGACCATGGCGGCGCTTTAAGCGGCGAGCTTCGAGATGTCGGCGACGCAGTTCATCTGCTGATGCAATGCGTTGAGCAGCGCGAGACGATTGTTGCGCAGCGCGGCATCTTCCGCATTCACCATTACGTCGTTGAAGAACGTGTCGACGGAGTCGCGCAGCGCGGCGAGCGCGCTCAACGCTTCCGTGTAGTTGCGCGCGGCGAGCTGGCTTTGCACGCGCGGCGTTACTTGCTCGATCTGCGCGTACAGGTTCTGCTCCGCCGTTTCGACGAGCAGTTCCTTGTTCACCGTCGACGGCGCGCCCTGTTCCGACTTCTTCAGAATATTCGAGATGCGCTTGTTGGCCGCCGCGAGCGCTGCGGCTTCCGGCAGCGCCGCGAATTCGCGCACCGCATCGAGGCGCGCGACGATGTCGTCGAGACGCGTCGGGTTCAGGCTCAGCACCGCTTCGATATCGTTCGCTTCGAAGCCGCGCTCGCGCAACAGACCCCGCAGGCGATCGAGGAAGAACGCGTAGATGGCTTCGGTCGAATCGGCGACTTGCGGCATGCCGGCGAACTGGCGTTGCGCCGCGCCGACGAGATCGCGCAGATCGACCGGCAGCTTCTTTTCGAGCAGGATGCGCAAGACGCCCAGCGCATGACGGCGCAGCGCGAACGGGTCCTTTTCGCCGGTCGGCGCGAGCCCGATGCCCCAGATGCCGACGATCGTTTCCAGCTTGTCGGCGAGCGCGACCGCGGCGCCGACGCCCGTCGACGGCGTTTCATCGCCCGAGAAGCGCGGCTGATAGTGCTCCGAGCACGCGAGCGCGACTTCTTCCGGCTCGCCGTCGTGACGCGCGTAGTAGGTGCCCATCGTGCCTTGCAGCTCGGGGAATTCGCCGACCATGTCGGTCAGCAGGTCCGCCTTGGCGAGACGCGCGGCGCGGCGCGTGAGCGCGGGATCGACGCCGACCATCGGCGCGATCTCGCCCGCGAGCGCTTCGAGGCGCTCGACGCGTTGCAGGGTCGAGCCGAGCTTGTTGTGATAGACGACGTTCGCGAGCAGCGGCACGCGGTCTTCGAGGCGCTTCTTCTTGTCCTGCGTGAAGAAGAACTTCGCGTCGGCGAGGCGCGGGCGCACGACGCGCTCGTTGCCTTCGACGATCTCGCCCGGCGTCTTCGTGTCGATGTTCGACACGATCAGAAAGCGCGAGCGCAGCTTGCCGTGCTGGTCGGTGAGCGCGAAGTACTTCTGGTTCGTCTGCATCGTGAGGATCAGACATTCCTGCGGCACCTGCAGGAATTCCTCGTCGAAGCGGCATTCGTAGACGACCGGCCATTCGACGAGCGCGTTCACTTCGTCGAGCAGCGCTTCGGGCATCACGACGCGATCAACGTCCGCGAAGGCCTGCAACTGCGTGCGGATCGATTCGCGGCGATCGTCGAAGTTCGCGACGACGTGGCCCTTGTGACGCAACGTGCCGGCGTAGTCATCGGCATTCGGAATCGCGACCAAGCCTTCCGACATGAAGCGATGACCGATGGTCGTGTCGCCCGAATCGACGCCGAGCGCGCTGACCGGCACGACGTCGCGGCCGTGCATCGCGATGAGGCGCTGCACCGGGCGCACGAACTGCACGCTGGTGCCGTCCGGACGCTGGTAGGTCATGACCTTCGGAATCGGCAGCTTGCCGAGGGTTTCGTCGAGCGCGGCCTGCAGGCCGTCGGCGAGCGTCGCGCCCGGCGCGGCATAGCGCAGGAAGAAGGCTTCGGCCTTGCCGTCCTGCGCGCGTTCGAGTTCGGCGATGGGGAAGTCGGGAAAGCCGAGCGCCGCGAGCTTCTTGGCGAGCGGCGGCGTGGGGTTGCCTTCCTTGTCTAGCGCGACCGTCACCGGCAGAACCTTTTCGCGCACCTGTTTTTCAGGCGCGACATCGCGCACGTTCCGGATGAGCACGGCGAGGCGGCGGGGCGTCGCGTACTTGTCGAACGAAGGCGCGCCGTCGATCAGATCGCGTGCGGCGAGCCGTTCGACGATGCCGTCGGCGAAAGCGGTGCCGAGACGCGCGAGCGCTTTCGGCGGCAGTTCTTCGGTGAGCAGCTCGACGAGCAGGGAAGCGTTATGGGATTGCGTCATTGTTCTGTCGAGCCTCGTCAAACCTGTTCGTTGTTGCCCGTGGGCGAGCTTTCGACCCTGAGCGGCGGCGCCCACGCGGGACGCTGCGCTTCCTGCTCGTCGCTGACGAGATCGCGATCGCCCTTGACCGGATTGCCGAGCATCGGGAAGCCGAGCGCTTCACGCGAATCGTAGTAGGCCTGCGCGACGAGGCGCGACAACGCGCGAATGCGGCCGATGTACGCCGCGCGCTCCGTCACGGAAATGGCGCCGCGCGCATCGAGCAGATTGAACGTATGGCCGGCCTTCAGCACGAGCTCATACGCGGGCAGCGCGAGCTTCGCGTCGATCATCTTCTTCGCTTCTTCTTCGTAGCTCTTGAAGAACGTGAAGAGCAGATCGACGTTCGCGTGCTCGAAGTTGTACGTGGATTGTTCGACTTCGTTCTGGTGATAGACGTCGCCGTAGGAGAGCTGACGCAGCACACGGCCGTTCGGGCCGTCTTCTTCCCACTCGGTCCAGACGAGGTCGTACACGTTCTCGACCTTCTGCAGGTACATCGCGAGGCGTTCGAGACCGTAGGTGATTTCGCCGAGCACCGGCTTGCAATCGATGCCGCCCGCCTGCTGGAAGTAGGTGAACTGCGTGACTTCCATGCCGTTGAGCCACACTTCCCAGCCGAGGCCCCATGCGCCGAGCGTCGGGTTCTCCCAGTCGTCCTCGACGAAGCGCACGTCGTTCTGCTTCAGATCGAAGCCGAGCGCTTCGAGCGAGCCGAGATACAGATCGAGAATGTTCTCCGGCGCCGGCTTCAGCACGACCTGATACTGATAGTAGTGCTGCAGGCGGTTCGGGTTCTCGCCGTAGCGGCCGTCCTTCGGGCGGCGCGACGGTTGAACGTAGGCCGCGCGCCACGGCTCCGGGCCGATCGCGCGCAGGAACGTGTGGACGTGCGAGGTGCCTGCGCCGACTTCCATGTCGATCGGCTGGAGAAGCGCGCAGCCCTTCTCGTTCCAGTAGGACTGCAGCGTCAGAATGATTTGCTGGAAAGTAAGCATGATTGCCTTTTGGGGGCGAACGCGGCGCGGCCATCGTCGTGACGACGCGACTCGGAGGCGCGGCCGAAGTGCTGAAACGTGGAATTTTAGCCGAACGGAGGGGCGGGTGCGGCTTTTTGGGAGGAAGGCGGGCCGCGCGAGCCGCGTCGCCGGGCGCAACGCGGCTTCGTTTCAGCCGATGTTCAAGCTCGGGTCTGGCGTTTCCGGTTCGGCGCGAACGCGAACCCGAACGCCAGCAAAATGAGCGAGACCGCGATCACCGTCATGTTCCCGCTCGTCACATACGGGGTGCTGCCCGAGGTCCCTTGCACGCGCGCTTCGAGCACGCCGGTCGTGAAGGTCGGCAGCTTCGACACGACGTCGCCATTGGCCGCGATCACCGCCGTCATGCCGGTGTTGGTCGAGCGCAGCATCGGCCGGCCGGTTTCGACGGATCGCATCCGCGCGATTTGCAGGTGCTGGTCCAGCGCGATCGTGTTGCCGAACCACGCGAGATTCGTCGAGTTGACGAGAATGCCCGCGGGCGTTTCCTGCTCGCGGATCGTGCGCGCGATCTCTTCGCCGAAGATGTCCTCGTAGCAGATATCGACGGCGACCGGCTGGTTGTGCACGATGAACGCCTTTTGCGCGATCGGCCCGCGCGCGAGATCGCCGAGCGGAATGCCCATCATGCGCACGAACCAGTGAAAGCCGAGCGGCACGAACTCGCCGAAGGGCACGAGATGATGCTTGTCGTAGCGATAGACGCCGTTCACATGCGGCGTAACGCCAAAGAGGCTGTTGGTGAAATCGGTCGCGCGGCCGTCGGGGAGAATCGTGACGCCGATCGCGCCGAAGAGAATCGACGAGTTCGTATCGTCGGCGAAATTGCGGATCGCGACGGCGAAGTCTTGCGGAATCTGCACCGACAGCACCGGCAGCGCAGTCTCCGGTGTGACGATCAGATCGGCCGGCTTCTCGGTGATGAGCCGCTTGTAGAGCGCGAGCGATTCATCGACGCCCGCCTGCTCGAACTTCATTTCCTGCTTCACGTTGCCTTGCAGGAGACGCACATCGAGCGGCGCGTTGGCGGGCGTCGTCCATTCGATGCGCGAGAGCAGCATGCCCGCGACAATCAGCGCGATCGCCACGAAGCCCGGCGCGAAGCGCGCGACCAAACTCTGCGCGCGACGCAGGTTGTAGAGCGCCTGCACGATCAGCGCGGCCACGAGCGCCAGCATCCAGCCGACGCCATACACGCCGACGATCGCGCCGAAGCCCTTGAGCGGCCCGTCGACTTGCGCATAGCCGCTCGCGAGCCATGGAAAGCCGGTGAAGACTAGGCCGCGCAGCCATTCGCCGAGCGCCCAGGCACTCGCGAATGCAAACGCGCCGTGCCATGTCGGCGCATAGCGGGGCGACGCTTCGATGTCGCGCGCGGTGGCGGCGTCTTCATCGCCGAAGCGCGCGCGTCCGGCGACGAACGACCAGACCACGCTCGACAACGCCGGATAGATCGCGAGATACAGCGAGAACAATGCGACGGCCGCCGCGGCGAGCGGCGCGGCCATGCCGCCGTAGACATGCATGCTGACGTACAGCCACCACACGCCCGTCACGAAGTTGCCGAAGCCGAACGCCCAGCCGGTCGCGGCGGCGCTCTTCCAGCCGTTGGTGCGCGAGAGCCACGCGAAGAACAGTGCGAAGATCGCGAGTTCGATCCAGCCGCCGTGCGGCGTCGGCGCGAAGGAGAGCGTATTGACGGCGCCGAGCACGGCGGCGACGAGGTAATGCCAGAAGGGCAATGCGCGCGGCGAGATGGACGTGGCGGCCGTGGCGGACACGGTGGACGCGTCACGTTGACGCAAGAGCGAGCGAAACGATGAATCGGCCATTGATGACGGTCGAGTTGAGACGGAAGGCGTGCGAAACGAATGATGACGGGCGCCCGTCGATGCCGGCGCCCGCGAAGCGCTCAATCGCGCAGTTCGTCTTCGTCGTCGCCCGCGTGGTGATGTTGCTGCGCGAGATTCGGCACGCGCCGCACGAGAAGAACGTGAATCTGCCGGGCGTCGCCGCGCAGGATCTCGAACGCGAAATCGTCGATGCGCACTTTCTCGCCACGATGCGGCACGCGCCCGAAGCGATGCGTGACGAGGCCGCCGATGGTGTCGACTTCGTCATCGGAGAAATCGGTGCCGAACTCCTCGTTGAACTGTTCGATGCCGGTCAGCGCGCGCACGCGATACTTGCCGTCGGGCGTCGCGATGATGTTGCCGGCTTCCTCGTCGAAATCGTATTCGTCCTCGATGTCGCCGACGATCTGCTCCAGCACGTCCTCGATCGTGATGAGACCCGCGACGCCGCCGTATTCGTCGACGACGATCGCGATGTGATTGCGGTTCACGCGGAAGTCGTGCAGCAGCACGTTCAGGCGCTTCGATTCGGGGATGAAGACGGCGGGGCGCAGCATGCCGCGCACGTCGAATTCTTCTTCGGCGTAATAGCGCAGCAGGTCCTTGGCGAGCAGCACGCCGATGACGTTGTCGCGATTGCCTTCGTACACGGGATAGCGCGAGTGTGCTTTTTCGAGCACGAAGGGGATGAATTCGGCGGGCGTTTCCGCGATGTTGATTGCGTCCATCTGGGCGCGCGGAACCATGATGTCGCGCGCGCAAAGATCGGACACCTGGAAGACGCCTTCGATCATCGAGAGCGAATCTGCGTCGAGCAGATTGCGCTCGTGCGCGTCCTGAAGCACTTCGAGAAGTTCGTCGCGCGATTCGGGCTCGTGCGAGATGAAATCGGTCAAGCGTTCGAGAAGCGAGCGCTTTTCCTGCGGTTTGTCGGTGTGGCGTCGACTGGGATAGGGTTCGTTCATAGCGGAGCGCCCGGGAGTTCCCGGGCGCGGGTTAGCGGAAAGTTAAGCATACACCAAGGCAAAATGCGGGCTGCGTGGCGGCGCGCATGTCATGAGCCATGCTAGCCGATAAATATGCGAGAAGTGTGTCCGGCCGCGAGCATCGGCCAAACGGCAGATGCGCCGCGCGAATGTCATACAGATGCAAAAAGCACGCGCGTCATTTATTGCCCTGCGCCTGGCACCGCTTCAGCAGCGACTCCAGCGCCCGATCCGGCATTCCGCTTTCGCGCAACGCCTCGACCGTCCGGCTGACGTAGTCCAGCGTCGTGCCGTAGCGCCCGCTCGCGCAGCCGAGCACGGTGCGCACGATCGGATCGGCGAGTTTGCCCGTATAGGAAGTCGCATCCCGGCGCATGACGAACGCGAGCGCGTCGACGCGCCGTCCGTCCGCGAGCGTGCAGGGCAGCCACGCGGGCCGGTACGACGCCATCGCCATTTCGCGTCGCCACAGCACCTGCAGGTGCTCGACGGCATCGGCGCCCGCGAGCCGGAACGCCATGCCGGTGCACGATCCGCCGCGATCGAGCGCGAGCACGAGGCCCGGCTGCTCCGGCGTGCCGCGATTCACGCGCGACCATAGATAGAGCCCGCGATGGTAGCCGTGTACCTTGCCGCGCACGGCTTCGAGGGTCGGCAGGCCGGGGTTCCAGATCAGCGAGCCATAGCCGAACAGCCACAAGTCTGACTTGCGATCCCAGTGAACGAGCGCCGCCTCGCGCGACGCCGCGAGTTCCTCGTCGGTCAGCAGCGCGGATTCGCCGAGCGCGGGCGGATAGTCCGGACAGGGCGCGGGCGTCGGTTCGGCTTGGGGCGTTGCGGGTTGCGTGGGGTCGGGAAGCTTGTCGTTCACGGCGCGTTCAGGACATCGAGGGCATCGGACCGGCTTCAGGTCGACGGCACGTAAGGATCGGAAAATCCCAGAGACTGCATGATATCCGTCTCGATGGATTCCATCTCTTGCGCTTCGCTTTCGACTTCGTGGTCATAGCCCTGCGCATGGAGCGTGCCGTGGACGATCAGATGCGCGTAGTGCGCGGCGAGCGGCTTGCCCTGTTCGGCCGCCTCGCGCTCGACCACCGGGCAGCACAGGATCAGGTCGCCCGCGACGGGATCGTCCTCCGATTCCGCGTAGGCGAACGTGAGGACGTTCGTCGCGTAATCCTTCTGCCGATACGTGCGGTTGAGCATCCGCCCTTCTTCCTCGTCGACGAAGCGCACGGTCAGCTCGGCATCGGCGAAGAGCGATGCCTTGATCCAGCGCGCGACCGTCGCGCGCGGCAGGATCGCCTTGTGCGACGGATAAGCCTTCGCCGCCGGGAACTGCAAGGTCAGGGTGAGGCGCGGCATCATTCGGGCTTCGGCGATTGCTGCTGCGCGGCGCGCGCGGCCTCGGCGAGCGCCGCATCCTTCTGCGACTGCGCGTCGTACGCCTCCACGATGCGCGCGACGAGCGGATGCCGCACCACGTCCGCCGACGTGAAATGAGTAATCGCGATGCCGCGCACCTCCGACAGCACGTGCTGCGCCTCGATCAGCCCGCTCTTGTGGCCGCGCGGCAGGTCGACCTGCGTCGTATCGCCGGTGACGACCGCCTTCGAGCCGAAGCCGATACGCGTGAGGAACATCTTCATCTGCTCGGGCGTGGTGTTTTGCGCCTCGTCGAGGATGATGAATGCGTGATTCAGCGTGCGTCCGCGCATGTAGGCGAGCGGCGCGATTTCGATCATCTGGCGCTCGAACATCTTCGCTGTCTTGTCGAAGCCGAGCAGATCGTAGAGCGCGTCGTAAAGCGGGCGCAGATACGGATCGACCTTTTGCGCGAGATCGCCCGGCAGAAAGCCGAGCCGCTCGCCCGCTTCGACGGCCGGCCGCGTCAGCACGATGCGTTTGACCTGATCGCGCTCCAGGGCATCGACCGCGCACGCGACCGCGAGATACGTCTTGCCCGTGCCCGCCGGCCCGATGCCGAACGTCACGTCGTGCGCGATGATCTGCTTCAGATACTCGCGCTGCGCGGGCGTGCGGCCGCGCAGATCGGCGCGACGCGTGTAGAGCTTCGGACCGTGGTCTTCGTCCTCGCCGAGGTCGATCGTCGCGCTCGGTTCATCGAACGGATGATCCGGGTCGCCGCGAAAACGCGGATCGACTTCGCCTTCCTCGCCGTCGGCTTCGCGCGCTTCCCTCGCGCGTCGCGTCGCGTGACGCGCCTCGACCAGCGCGAGCTGAATGTCGTCGACGGAAATCGGATCGCGCGCGCGGTTGTAGAAGTTTTCGAGCGCGGCGAGCGCGACTTTCGCGCCACGGCCGCGAATCGCGATCTTGTGGCCGCGCCGAGAGAGCGTCACGTCGAGCGCCTGCTCGATCTGCCGCAGGTTTTCATCCAGCGGGCCGCAGAGGTTGGCGAGCCGCGCGTTGTCTTCGCGCGGCGCGGTGAATTCCAGATGCTGCGTAGGAGCGTTCTTCAAAGTGAACTTGAGTTCCTGTCTTTAGTGCGTCAGCTCGGCCGCCATGACCAGCTCGCCGCGCAGCGAGTGCGGATACGCATGCACGATCTTCACGTCGATCATCTGGCCGATCAGCCGTGCGTGCGACTCGGCCGGTGCGGGGAAATTGACGACGCGGTTGTTCTGCGTGCGCCCGGCGAGCTCGTTCGGATCCTTGCGCGCGGGGCGTTCGACCAGAATACGCTCGACACGGCCGACCATCGATTCGCTGATGCGCTGCACGTTTGCCTCGATCGTCGCCTGCAGATGTTGCAGCCGCTTGAGCTTGACTTCGCGCGGCGTGTCGTCGTGCAGATTCGCGGCGGGCGTGCCGGGGCGCGGACTGTAGATGAACGAGAAGCTCGTGTCGTAGCTCATCTCGTCGACGAGCGCCATCATCTTGTTGAAATCGTCCTCGGTCTCGCCGGGGAAGCCGACGATGAAGTCCGTCGACAGCGACAAGTCCGGGCGGATCGCGCGCAGCTTGCGAATGACCGACTTGTATTCGAGCACGGTGTAGCCGCGCTTCATCGCCATCAGAATGCGGTCCGAGCCGTGCTGCACCGGCAAATGCAGATGCGAGACGAGCTTCGGCACTTTCGCGTAAGTGTCGATGAGCCGCTGCGTGAATTCCTTCGGATGCGACGTCGTATACCGGATGCGTTCGATGCCCGGCACCTCCGCGACATACTCGATGAGCGTCGCGAAGTCCGCGATTTCATGCGAACCGAGCGTCAGCGCGCCTCGATAAGCGTTCACGTTCTGACCGAGCAGCGTGACTTCGCGCACGCCCTGATCGGCGAGGCCGGCGATTTCGGTGAGCACGTCATCGAGCGGGCGGGAGACTTCCTCGCCGCGCGTGTAGGGCACGACGCAGTAGCTGCAATATTTCGAGCAGCCTTCCATGATCGACACGAACGCGCTCGGACCCTCGACGCGCGCGGGCGGCAGATGATCGAACTTCTCGATTTCCGGGAACGTGATGTCGACCTGCGCGCGGCCGGTGGCGCGTCGCTGATCGATCATCGCGGGCAGGCGATGCAGCGTCTGCGGGCCGAACACGAGATCGACATACGGCGCGCGCGCGACGATCGACGCGCCTTCCTGGCTCGCGACGCAGCCGCCGACGCCGATCAGCAGATTCGGGTTCGCTTCCTTCAGCTCGCGCACGCGGCCGAGATCGGAGAACACTTTCTCCTGGGCCTTTTCGCGCACCGAGCACGTGTTGAACAGAATGACGTCCGCGTCTTCGGGCGTGTCCGTCTTGACGAGTCCTTCCGCCGCGCCGAGCACGTCGACCATCTTGTCGGAGTCGTACTCGTTCATCTGGCAGCCGAAGGTCTTTACATAAACTTTCTTGGTCATGAATCGTCGCCGGTCGCAGTGGTTAATCTGGGGGCGCTGGTAAGAGATTGAAGGATTTGCGGACCGTTTCTACAGCGATCTGCCCGCTTTTTACTGTAATTTAGCCCGATATTATAGCGCCGGCGGCCATTCCTGACGCCGCGGCGCGCTTGTCGGGCGGATAGGCCAGCTCGCCGAGCAATTCATCTGTCGTCGTCCGAAAACGCTCGACCAGAAAGTCCAGCAGCACGCGCACGCGCGGCGCCATATAACGGTTCGCATGAAAGAGGGCGTGCACGGCGGCTTCGTGCGTGCACCAGTCGGGCAGCACCATCTCGAGCGTGCCGGCGCGCACGTCGGCGGCGATATCCCAGATCGATTTATGCGCGATGCCGTGGCCGGCGAGCGCCCACGCGCGGGTCATTGCGCCGTCGTTGGTCTCCCAGGCGTCCGCCAGCGGGATCGTGTAGGCGTAACGCTCGTCGCCGCGCACGAATTGGAACTCGTTGAGCGGACCGTTCGCCGTGACCACGACGACGAAATCGTGCCCGATCAGATCGGCGGGTGTTTTCGGTGCGCCTTTGCGCGCGAGATAGTCGGGCGACGCGCACAACACCCGGCGATTCGGCGCGAGCGAGCGGGCGGCGAGTCCGCTGTCGGGCGGCGCGCCGAAGCGGATCGCGAGATCGATTTCCTCCTGCAGCAGATTCGACACCGAATCCGAAAGTGTCAGCGCGAACTTCACGTCCGGATGCAGCGCACTGAATTCGTCGAGCCAGCCGCGCAGCATCGAGCGTCCGAAATTCGATGTCGCCGAGATGCGCACCTTGCCGCGCACGACGTTCTGCCCCGCTTGCAGCGCGGCTTCGGCGTCGTCGATCGCTTGCAGCGCGATCCGGCAATGCTGCAGATACACGCGGCCTTCGTCCGTGACGCGCAACTGGCGCGTCGTGCGCTCGAAGAGCCGCGCGTGCAACGCCTTTTCCAGCTTGATGAGTCGCGCGCTCGCCGCCGCCGGCGACAGTCCGAGCTTGCGCCCCGCCGCCGACAGACTGCCCGCAGTCGCCGCTTCCACGAAAAGGCGCATGTCGCCGAGCCGATCCATCGTCATTTTCAAATCCGCTTTGATAATGATTCAAAGCGTAGACCAATTCTCAAAAAACTGCGCGAGCCACAAAATCCGACTTAAGCGTAAACCCTCGAAGAGCAATCACCTCATGCAACTCGACCACGTCACCCTCGTCGCGCCCGATTGCGATGCGCTCATGCGCTTTTTCGTCGATATCGCCGGAATGCGGGTGGGGCCGCGCCCGCCGTTCGGCATCGGCGGTTACTGGCTGTATCTCGGCGCGCGGCCTGCGGTGCATCTGATCGCATCGGGTGCGGCCGGACCGGCGTCGGCCGGAGGGCCGGGCGCGACGCGCATCGACCATCTGGCGCTGCGCATCGACGACGCGGCCGAGTGGCGCGCGCTGTCCGAACGTCTCGATTGTCACGGCTATGCATATCAAACCGCCGAAGTGCCGCTCGCCCGCGAGCTTCAACTCTTCGTGCGGCTGGCGCCCGGCGTGGTCGTCGAATTCGTGACTGCTCAATCCTGATCTGGAGTCATCATGCCTCTTCCCCTTCTCGCGCTGGCGATCAGCGCGTTCGCCATCGGCACGACGGAGTTCGTCATCATGGGCCTGTTGCCCAACGTCGCGCGCGATCTTTCCGTGTCGATTCCGTCGGCGGGCCTGCTCGTCACCGGCTACGCCCTCGGCGTCGCGGTCGGCGCGCCGTTGCTCGCCGTGCTGACGAGCAAGCTGCCGCGCAAGCTCGGGCTGCAATTGCTGATGCTCGTGTTCATCGTGGGCAACGTGCTGTGCGCGGTCGCGCCGAGCTACGGTTTGCTGATGGCCGCGCGCGTCGTGACGTCGTTCGCGCATGGCTCGTTCTTCGGCATCGGCGCGGTCGTGGCGGCCTCGCTCGTGCCCGCGGACAAGCGCGCGAGCGCCATCGCCCTGATGTTCACCGGCCTCACGCTCGCGAACGTGCTGGGCGTGCCGTTCGGGACATTCGTCGGTCAGGAACTGGGGTGGCGCGCGACGTTCTGGATCGTCGCCGGTCTGGGCGTGCTCTCCGCGCTCGGCGTGACCGCGCTCGTGCCGAACCGGCACGATGTCGCGCCGAGCGGCCTGGGACAAGAAGTGCGCGTGCTGCGCGACGGCCAGGTCTGGCTCGCGCTCACGATGACCGTGCTCGGTTTCGGCGGCGTGTTCGTCGTGTTCACCTATATCGCGCCGATCCTCGAACAGGTGGGCGGCTTCTCGCCGCGCGCCGTCACGCTGATTCTGGTGCTGTTCGGCATCGGGCTGACGATCGGCAATACGATCGGCGGCAAGCTCGCGGACCGCGCGCTGATGCCTTCGCTGATGGGCATCCTGTTCGCGCTCGCCATCGTGATGGCGGTGTTCGCGAAGACGAGCCACAGCCAGATCGGCGCGATCCTGACGATTTTCGTGTGGGGCATCGCGGCGTTCGCGACGGTGCCGCCGTTGCAGGCACGCGTCGTCGAGAAGGCGAAGGATGCGCCGAATCTCGCGTCGACGCTCAATATCGGCGCGTTCAACGTCGGCAATGCGGGCGGCGCGTGGCTCGGCGGCGCGGTGCTGACGCACGGCCACGGGCTGGATGCGCTCCCGTGGGCCGCGGCAGTGGTCGCGCTCGGCGCGCTTGCGGTGACCTGGTTCGCCGCGCGGCTCGATGCGCCGCGCGTTACATCCGAAGTAAAAGCAGCCGACGCTTGCTGAGCGCTTATCATGTTGGCTCAACGTAATTCGAGCCAACATGATCGATCATCTCATCTGCGATTGCGACGGCGTGCTCGTCGATAGCGAAGTCATCGCGGATCGCGTGATGCTGGACGTGCTCACCGAGACGTTTCCCGGCATCGACTTCAAACCGGCCGTCAAGACGGCTTTCGGACAGCAGACGTCGCGCTTCCTGACCTATCTCGAAACGAAGTTCGGCATCGTGATGCCGCCGAATTTCGTCGATACGATCGAGGCGCGCGTTTCAGTGGAACTCGCGCGCTCGGTCGGGCCGATCGCCGGCGTGCGCGCGGCGCTGGAAGGCTGCGGCCTGCCCGTGGCGGTGGTGTCGAACAGCCGCATGGAGCGCGTGCGCGTTTCGGTGCGGCGCGCCGGGCTGGATGAGATCGTCGGCGCGCGGGTGTTCAGCGCACAGCAGGTCGCGCGGCCGAAGCCTTATCCCGACGTCTATCTGCTCGCAGCGCGCACGCTCGATGTCGCGCCCGAGCGTTGCCTCGTCGTGGAGGACAGCATCGCCGGATTGACCGCGGCGCGCGCGGCGGGCATGAAGACCATCGCGTTCGTCGGCGCGAGCCATATTCCGTCCGGCTACGCGCAGGTGCTGCGCGAAACCGGCATCACGCGAATCATGGAGCACATGGACGAACTGCCCGCGCTCGTTGCGGCGGGCGTGCGCGGCGATTTCGGCGACGTGCTGTCCTGAGCGCCTTCAGCCTCAGGCGGCTTCTTCCACTGTCTCGCGTGCCGCTGCGAGCGCGGCGCGGAATTCGACCAGTTCCGCGATGGTCAGCATCGGCAGGCCGTGTTCCTTCGCGAAACGCTCGACCTGCGCGCCGCGTGTCATCGTGCCGTCGGCGTTCATCAGTTCGCACAGCACGCCCGCGGGCTTGAGGCCGGCGAGAATCGCCAGATCGACCGTGCCTTCGGTGTGGCCGCGCCGCGCGAGCACGCCGCCCGGCATCGCGCGCAGCGGGAAGACGTGGCCGGGCCGCACGATATCGCGGGGTTTCGCATGATCGGCGATGGCCGCGCGGATCGTCGTCACGCGATCCGCCGCCGAGACGCCGGTCGTCACGCCTTCGCGCGCTTCGATCGAAACCGTGAACGCCGTGCCGTAGCGGCTGCCGTTGGCCGCGGCCATCGGCGGAAGTTCGAGCGCACGCACTGTGTTGTCAGGCAGACACAGGCACACGATGCCGCTGCATTCGCGAATCAGAAGCGCCATGGTGGCATCGGTGAGTTTCTCGGCGGCGACGATCAGATCGGCTTCGTTCTCGCGATCGTCATCGTCCTGCAGCACGACCGGGCGGCCTTCGCGCATGGCGTCGAGCGCGGCGGCGATGCGCGGCGGAACCTGGGACGAAGCGAGTTGGGGAAGATCCGCAAAGGCGTCGTCGGCGATGACGGCGGGTGCGGCGAACGACAGGCTGGAAGCTGGGGTCTGGGACATGTGAAACGCTCTCGCGGGAAAATTAGGCGAAAAACGTTTCAGGGCATTGCAAACAGACAGAACGGCACCCCACGGCGACGCGCCGGCAGGCGCGGCGTCGTCCGGTTCGGCGTGATGCCGGACTCGCCAAGGGGAACGGACATGACCATCTGCACATCTTCTCTCATCCGGACTATGACCGTCGGCTCTGGCTTCTCACCAGATCTGCTGACCCCGCGCAAAGTTCTCGCGCGGGCGCTCGCGGGCTCGTGGTCCGGCCGAAAAGCCTCGCCACATACCGCCGGTGGGGAATTACACCCCGCCCTGAAGACGTACTGAATGCCGGCAAGCGCAAAGGATCGCCAGCCTTTTTAGGATACAGCACGTCGGCGGTTTTTGCACTGCCGCATGGCGCAGAACGGCGAAAAACGACACCGGCAGGGAGGCTGCGTCAGCTATCGGCCCATGCTTTTGCCGCGCTTACCGCGCGTTGCCATCCGGCGAGACACGAGTCGATTTCCCGCTTCGGCATCGATGGCGTGAATCGCCGTTCCAGTTGCCATTGCGCCTTGAGTTCGTCGACATCCTTCCAGTAACCGACCGCGAGCCCGGCCAGATAGGCCGCGCCGAGCGCCGTCGTTTCCGCGATGCGCGGGCGCGCGACATCGACGCCGAGTATGTCGGCCTGAAACTGCATCAGCAGGTCGTTCGCGCAGGCGCCGCCATCGACGCGCAATTCGCCGATGCGCATGCCCGAGTCCGCTTCCATCGCCTTGAGAACGTCGAGCGACTGATAGGCGATCGATTCGAGCGCCGCCCGCGCGATATGACTCGATGTCGTCCCGCGCGTGACGCCGAAGAGCGTGCCGCGTGCGCGCGCGTTCCAGTGCGGCGCGCCGAGCCCGGCGAACGCCGGCACGAGATAGACGCCGTCGCTGTGAGGCACGCCGCGCGCGAGCGTCTCGACTTCGCTCGCGCGCCGGATGAGGCCAAGGCCGTCGCGCAACCATTGAACGACCGCGCCCGCGATGAAGATGCTGCCTTCGAGCGCATAGTTGATCTGATCGCCGATCTGCCACGCGATGGTCGTAACGAGGTTGTTGCGCGACTCGATCGGCTTGTCGCCCGTGTTCATGACAAGAAAGCAGCCTGTGCCGTAGGTGTTTTTCACCATGCCGGAGTCGGTGCACATCTGGCCGAAGAGCGCGGCGTGCTGATCGCCGGCGAGCGATGCGAGCGGGACGTCGGCGGCGAACACCGTGCCTTGTGTGCTGCCGTAAACCTCCGACGACGTGCGTACTTCGGGCAGCATGCTGCGAGGGATGTCGAGCGCGTCGAGCAGTTCGTCGTCCCAGCGCCGTTCGTGGATGTTGAATAGCATGGTGCGCGACGCGTTCGTGATGTCGGTGATATGCATGCCGTGCCGCGTGAAATTCCACACGAGCCAGCTATCCACCGTGCCGAACGCGAGCCGTCCTTGCTTCGCCTTGTCGCGCGCGCCTTCGACGTTGTCGAGAATCCAGCGGATCTTCGTTGCCGAGAAATATGCGTCGATGGGCAAGCCTGTCTTCGCGCGCACCATCGCTTCGAGGCCGCGCGCCTTGAGTTCGTCGCAGAAGCCAGCGGTGCGGCGGTCCTGCCAGACGATCGCGTTATGAACCGGCTTGCCCGTTTCGCGGTCCCAGACGATCGTGGTTTCGCGCTGATTCGTGATGCCGACCGCAGCGATCGATGCGGCGCTTGCCCCGGCGCGTGTGACGGCTTCGGCGGCGACGCCGGCCTGCGTCGACCAGATCTCCTGCGGATCGTGCTCGACCCAGCCCGCTTGAGGATAGATCTGCTGGAACTCCTTCTGCGCCATCGACACGATATTGCCGTTTCTGTCGAACAGCATGGCCCGTGAGCTCGTGGTGCCCTGGTCGAGCGCGAGAACGTACTGATCCTGCATGGTCTCCTCCGGTTCGGGCGGACATCGATGCCTTCACGCAAGCGAGAGGCGACATCCGTTTGAGCAATCTATCGGAGCGAGGCTACGCGGACAACCTGACCGAATGGCATAGGCCGAACGACGCCGGTCATTCGAACGTCGTTTGGCCTATGCCGTTCGGCCGAGTGGCGCGACGCTTCCGTTCGTCCGATACTGGCGCCACGAAATCGATAGAAGGGTGAGTGTGATGCGAACGTTGCTGGTTTCCGGCGTGTTGGGCGCGGCGCTGCTGGCGGGCTGCGTGGGCACGCCCAGTCTGGACGGCTCGATGGGCGCGCCGTCGTTCGATGCGTTGCAGGGCATGTGCGGAACGTCTCCCGTCGACTACGGCGCGGACGCGCAATCGGTCTACTCGACCTTTTACGATGCCTATGTGGCCGAACGGCGCGGCGGATTGTCGAGGGAGCGCTTCTGCGCCTTCCAGGCGTCGATCGCCGAGCGGTATCGAGCCTGGCGGGCGAGTCCCGGCCCCGAGGCGCAAAGCGCATGGGCGAACTTCTTCCTGGATCAGCGCGCGCAGGCGCTGAGCTGGCGCGCGGCTGTCGACCCGACATTACGCGCCGGCTGAAACGATTTGACGAGAGGTACGAGAGGAGAGAAAGCAGACGCGGCCCCGGCCGCGTCCTGAGTCCTGCTGCGTGTGCTACGAGAAACGCTTGAAAGCCTTGACGGTGGAATCACCGGTAGCGGTGAGGCGCCATTGCTGGCGTCCGGATGCGAGATTTTCGAGTTGGACGAGTTGACGTTCGAGCAGAGCGTCGAGCTCTTCGCGTTCCATATCGACTTGATTGGGCGCTTCCTGAACCAGTAGCAGCGTGGCAAATTCGTGCGGACTCAGCATTGTGTTCTCCATGACGACCGAACGGCATAAGCAGCCGGCTTTGTAAGCCGGATCTTTTTGCTTCGAAACGTTGTACGGGGAAACTGAAAAATCGCCGGGCACACGCGTTGATTTTGTACTGCGAATGCCGGGAATTGGGATTGTAGGCAAGCGTCTGACAAGTGCCAAATCCCTGTTGAAAATTTTGGCTTTGACTTTTGGCGGCCTCGGAAGCGGGTCATCGAAGACCGAAATTCGCAGAATTCACTTGAGGTTCGTGCGGCGGCGCACACAAACAAGCGCCAGTTCGGAGAACGCGGCTCAGGCGATCGCGAGCGCATTATTCATGCGCGAATTTCATTAATTTATACGATAAATGAATTTGTTTTGGATTAAGCGGACAATGCAATATTCCCCCTTTGCCCGTTCGGTCAACCCAATCGCCCGGGACGTTCTGCCTGCTGGTATTTCGGACTTCATTCAATGACTCGCTTCAACTGGCAAAACCCTTATCCCACGCCGCGCCTGCCGGTATTCGCTCGCAATATCGTCTCGACTTCGCATCCGCTCGCCGCGCAAGCCGGCCTGCGCATGCTTTGGAAGGGCGGCAATGCCGTCGACGCAGCCATCGCCGCGGCGGCTGCCATCACCGTGGTGGAACCGGTGTCGTGCGGTCTGGGCGGCGACGCGTTCGCGCTCGTCTGGGACGGCCGGAAGCTGCATGGGTTGAATGCATCGGGCGTGTCTCCGGCGGCCTGGAATGTCGACTATTTCCGGCGCAAGTACGGCGAAGAGAACGGACTCTCGCGTCAGCCCAAGCGTGGTTGGGACGCAGTGACGGTGCCGGGTGTCATCGCCGGATGGGAAGCGCTGCACACGAAGTTCGGCTCGCTGCCCTTTGCGGATCTGATGGAGCCCGCCATCGAAATCGCCGAGCGTGGCCATGCCGTGGCGAGCATCGTCGCGTACAAGTGGGCGGCGGCCGTGCCGGAACTCAAGGATCAGCCGGGCTTCGCCAACGTGTTCATGCCGCACGGCCGCGCGCCCGAAGTCAGCGAGCTCGTGCGCTTTCCCGGCCACGCGAAGACGCTGCGCCTGCTCGCGCAACAAGGCCCGCGCGTGTTCTACGAAGGCGAAATCGGCGAGCGTATCGCCGCGTTCGCGCGTGCGGGCGGCGCGGCGCTGACGATGGACGATCTGCGCAACTATCGCGCGGACTGGGTCGAGCCGATCAGCAAGGACTATCGCGGTCACACCGTGCACGAGATTCCGCCGAACGGGCAGGGTATCGCGGCGCTGATCGCGCTCGGCATTCTCGACAAGTTCGATGTCAGCGCGATGACCGTCGATCGCATCGAATCGCAGCATCTGCAAATCGAAGCGATGAAGCTCGCCTTCGCCGACGTCTACCGTTACGTCGCCGATCCACGATCGATGGAAGTCACGCCTGAGCAGATGCTCGACGACGCTTATCTGACCGAGCGCGCGAAGCTCATCGATCCGTCGAAGGCCACGCAGTTCGACTTCGGCATGCCGAAGGCGGGCGGCACCATCTACATGTCGGTTGCGGACGAGCGCGGCATGATGGTGAGCTTCATCCAGTCGAATTACATGGGTTTCGGCTCGGGCGTGGTCGTGCCGGATACGGGCATCTCGCTGCAAAACCGTGGCTGCGGTTTTTCGATGGATCCGAAGTCGGCCAACGTGGTCGAGGGCGGCAAACGTCCGTTCCATACGATCATTCCGGCGTTCCTTACCCAGAAAGTCGCGGGCGAACACGAAGCCGTCATGAGTTTCGGCGTGATGGGCGGCGACATGCAGCCGCAAGGCCATCTGCAATCCGTCGTGCGCATGCTCGACTACGGCCAGCAGCCGCAGGCCGCGTGTGATGCGCCGCGCTGGAAGGTGAACCGCGATTTCACGATCGACATCGAAGCGACGCTCGATCTGGAAACCGCGCGCGCGCTCGAGGGTATGGGCCACACGATCAAGTCAGTCGACGATCCGTATATGGATTTCGGCTCGGGCCAGTACATCTGGAAGCTCGATCGGAATGATCCCGACCGCGGGTATGTCGCGGCGAGCGACAGCCGGCGCGACGGACTCGCCGCAGGCTTCTGATCCAACACGCGGAGACCGGGCCATCGGCCGGTCTCCGTTGATAAAGGCAAACGCATCCGATCGCCGTGGCTTCCCAGGCGAGAGGGATGCGCGCGCCCGTGCCTCGTCGCATCGGGCTCGACATCACGACATGGAAGCAGGGGAGAGGAACTCATGAACGAACACGCGTATCGGACGCCGGTTGCTCATGGCGTCACGGCGACAGATGCCGAAGCGGTCGCGACAAAGCCGGCGCCATCGAAAGCGATGATCCGTCGCATCGTCTTCTCGTCATCGATCGGCAACGCGCTCGAATGGTTCGACTTCCTCGTCTACGGCTATTTCGCGACGGTCATCGCCAAGGCATTCTTTCCGTCGAACGACGAATGGCTCTCGACGATGCTCGCCATCGGCACCTTCGGCATTTCGTTTCTGATGCGGCCGCTCGGCGCGGTTGTGCTCGGCCTCTACGGCGACCGTAAGGGGCGCAAGGCAGCACTTACCCTCGCCATTCTGCTGATGATGATCGGCACCCTCACGATGGCAGTGATGCCTTCGTATCAGCACATCGGCATCGCGGCGCCGCTCCTGATCCTGCTCGCGCGCCTCGTTCAGGGCTTTGCGGTCGGCGGCGAGTTCGGCAGCGCGACCGCGTTCATGGTCGAGCATAGCGAGGCGCGGCGCGGCTATTACGCGAGCTGGCAGTTCGCGAGCCAAGGGCTCGCCGCGATCATGGCCGCGGCGTTCGGCTCGGTTCTGAGCGCCTGGCTGCCGCAGCCGCAACTCGAAAGCTGGGGCTGGCGCATTCCGTTCGTGTTCGGTCTGCTCGTCGGGCCGGTCGGCTACTACATTCGCTCGCACCTGGACGAGACGCCGGAGTTTCTCGCGACGCGCTCCGCCAAAAAGGCGAGTGCGTCCGGCATCTCCTTCTCGAATCAATGGCTCAATCTTCTGCTCGCCGTGGGCATCGTCGCGCAGTCGACGGTCGGCGTGTATGTGCTGCAACTCTATATGCCGATGTATGCCGTCAAGCAGTTGCATCTGCCTGCGACCGCTTCGTTCGCCGTCGTGGTGCTCAATGGCGGACTTCAGTTCATCTTCTCGCCATTGATGGGCGCGCTCTCCGACCGTCTCGGGCGCATTCGCATCATGCTCGGCACGTCGATCTTCATGGGCGTAACGATTTATCCGATGTTTGCATGGTTGCAGGCGCATCCGACGGTCGCGTCGCTGGTCGTCCTGCAGTCGGTCGCGGGCATTCTGAAAGCGGCCTACTCCGGCCCGATGCCCGCGCTCATGTCCGAGATTTTCCCTACGCGCGTGCGTTCGACCGGCCTTTCGATCGGCTACGCGCTCGGTGTGACGCTGTTCGGCGGTTTCGCGCCGACGATCGTCGAGGCCTTTATCCACGTCACCGGTGACAAGCTCGCGCCGAGCTACTACGTGTTGCTGGCGGCGGCGCTTTCCGGGATCTCGCTGGCGATCGTCGCGTGGCGCATGAGCGCAGCGCGGCGCGCGACCTGACCACGGATCCGCGAATCTTGCTCGCAACCTTGAGGCGGCTTCGGCCGCCTTTCGCTTTTTCAGACGTCCGCAAACCGACTAATCGTGTGGACCGGCACGTTTCATGCTGCAGTGCAGCGATATCCGCTCGTCCCGCGTCGTAAGAATTTGGTGCGCAAGGAACCGGCGCGCCGCGCGTGAGTCTGTCCCTATGTCTGCAAACTCATTGCAGGGCGGCTAAGATGGAAAAACAAGCCGTTAATACCCGAAGTCGAGGACGCGAGGACCGAACCGTTCACGGCGTCGCGTGAACCTCGGCCTTCCTTTGTTGGCCGATGGCGCGTTCAGTCCAGCCTGGGAGCGCGATTTATGCATACAAACAGTACACATGTGATGCCTTGGCGCATCGAAGACATCGATCTCACGCGAATCGATCGTCAGAAGGCGGAATCCAACGAGCATCTTCTTTTGTTGTTGTGCGCCTGCTCGTTCATCGAAAGCGGCACGGACCTCTATACGAGCAATCTCAGCAAGTATTTTCACGACGATCCCGAAATCTCGGCGTGGCTCAATAACGAGTGGGAGCCCGAAGAGATGCAGCACGGCAGGGCGCTCAAGACCTATATCAATCACGTGTGGCCGGAGTTCGACTGGGACACGGCGTTCAGGAATTTCTTCGACGAATACTCGCTGACGTGCTCCTACGAGGAATTCGAAAAGAAGCGCGCACTCGAGATGGTGGCGCGTTGTGTCGTCGAGACGGGGACGGCCACGCTTTATCGCGCGATCAACGATTGTTCGGATGAACCTGTGCTGAAGGAAATCACCGACAATATCCGCACAGACGAAGTGCGGCACTACAAGCATTTTTTCCACTTTTTCAAGAAGTGGAACAAGATCGAAGGCAATGGCCGCATGGCCGTGCTCGGCGCGCTCGTGCGACGCGTGGTCGAACTGAAAAGCGAGGATTCGGAGATTGCGCTGCGACACGTCTTCGCCATTCGTTATCCTGAACGTGCGCAGGACGCGGAGTACAACCGCGAACTGTCCGCGCGCGTGAACGCGCTCGTGCGGCGCAATCTGTCGGCGGATCAGGCCATCAAGATGCTGCTCAAGCCGCTCGATTTGCCCGCGCGCATTCAGCCCGGCGTGCACTATCCGCTCTCGAAGATGACGCAGTTGTTCTTCCGCTAACCTTTCGACGATGCCGGCGCAAAGCCGGCATTTTTCATGGCTCATCACAACGCGCCGCAAGCGTCGCTCCCTTCACAATCCGTTTTCGACGAATGGCCGCCCGAATTGCGCGCACGCTTCGACGGCACGCTCGCCGGTGCCGATGGCGGTTTCACAGCGTCGCTATGCGCGGCGGATCATGCTCAGCGCGTGCGGACCGCGCTGCTGAGCGCCGGTGAACTATTTGCTCCGGATGCGCGCACACTCGCATTCGCGTTGTGGCCATCGTCCCGGACCGCGCAGGCCGTGACCGCGAGCGGGCGGGCAACGCTCACCTTCGTACTCGACGGAGCGTTCTATCAGGTGCATCTGGAGGTGCGCCGCGTGCCGCTCGACGACGTGCCGCTCGCATGCTTCGTCGGCGCGATCGAGGGCGGTGAAGTTCAACGGGTAGGATATGCGCGACTCACGAATGGAATCGCCTTCGAACTGACTGATGCACAATCGGCGCTCGCGCGCTGGCGCGAGCAACTCGACTGGCTGAAGCGGGCGGCGAGCGCCGCCGCCTGATTTACATCGAACGACTCAACGGCTGCGGTCGCCCGAGCGCAATGCGTCGCGTCGTCCGCCGAGCAGCGCGCCGGGGTTGCCGCCCGGCTTGCGCGAATTCGCGACGTGACCCGCCTGAACCGGCTCCTGACGTCGCGGCGCCGCGCCAGCGTTCGCGCTCGGCTTGCTGTGACTGCGGGTATCGCGTGAAGGTTGAGCTTGAGCGCCGCCGCTGTTCGGCTTGGCCGGCCGCGCTCCGCGTGCGTCGCCGTTCGGACGGCCGCCTTCGCGGCGCGGCTCGCCGTTGCGTCTCGCTTCGCCGTTCGCTCGCGCTTCGTTGTTGCGCGGATTCTGGCGTCCCTGACTCTGTCCTTGTCCCTGTCCTTGACCGCGCCCCTGACTGCGGCGCTGGATCGGCTCCGGTTTCGCGGTCGGGTCCGGCTCGAAGCCGGGAATCACTTCGCGCGGAATCGGCCGCTTGATGAGGCGTTCGATGTCCTTCAGCAATTGATGCTCGTCGACGCAGACGAGCGACACCGCTTCGCCTTCCGCGCCCGCTCGGCCCGTGCGGCCGATGCGATGCACGTAGTCTTCCGGCACGTTCGGCAGATCGAAGTTGACGACGTGCGGCAGTTGATCGATGTCGATGCCGCGCGCCGCGATGTCGGTCGCGACCAGCACTTGCAGCGTCTCGGCCTTGAATTCGCTGAGCGCACGCGTGCGTGCCGACTGGCTCTTGTTGCCGTGGATCGCGAGCGCGCTGATGCCGTCACGCGTCAACTGCTCGGCGAGGCGGTTCGCGCCGTGCTTCGTGCGCGTGAACACCAGCACCTGGAACCAGTTGTTGCCGCGAATCAGATGCGTGAGCAAATCGCGCTTGCGGTCGCGATCGACCGGATGGATCTTCTGCTCGACCGTTTCGGCCGTCGTATTGCGGCGCGCGACTTCGATCAGCGCGGGCGAATCGAGCAGGCTGTCCGCGAGCGCCTTGATCTCGTCGGAGAACGTCGCCGAGAACAACAGGTTCTGGCGCTTGGCCGGCAGGCGTGCGAGCACGCGCTTGATGTCGTGGATGAAGCCCATGTCGAGCATGCGGTCGGCTTCGTCGAGCACGAGAATTTCGAGCTGCGAAACGTCGATCGTCTTTTGCTGCATGTGATCGAGCAGACGCCCCGGCGTCGCGACGACGATATCGACGCCGCGCTTCAGGGCGTCGATCTGCGGATTGATGCCGACGCCGCCGAACATCACGGTCGACCTGAGCTTCAGATACTTGCCGTATGCGCGCACGCTTTCCTCGACCTGCGCGGCGAGTTCGCGCGTCGGCGTGAGAATCAGCGCGCGCACCGGACGCTTCGCGCCGCCCGTGGCGGGCGCAAGTTGCGACAGGCGTTGCAGGATCGGCAGCGTGAAGCCGGCGGTCTTGCCCGTGCCGGTCTGTGCTCCCGCGAGCAGATCGCCGCCTTTCAGGACGGCGGGAATCGCCTGGAGCTGGATCGGGGTGGGACTGGAATAGCCGAGTTCGTTGACGGCGCGAAGCAGGGGTTCGGAGAGACCGAGTGAATCAAAAGACATAAATTGGCTGCTTATTCGTAGTGTCGAACGGCGCGCATGCGAATCAGACTGCGGCGAAATCGTGATTCGGCCGGCAGAGCGCATGTGCATCGCTCGAAGAAAAATCGGGCGGCGGGCCTTGCGCGATCAGCGATCGCACGGCATTGCCGCGAGGTTCGACGTGCTATCAAGACACGTCATCTGGCGCTAAGTTGCATCGATGGACACTTCGACGCTGCGACGCCCGTTCCAGCCGGCGCTCACGCGACATAGCGCGCGACGCTCACGAACTGGCACAGGCTGCCTGCGAGCACGAACAGATGCCAGATTCCATGTCCGTGCCGGATGCGCTCGTCGTTGATGAAAAACCAGATGCCCGCGGTGTACACGACGCCGCCCGCCACCAGCCACGCGGTTCCCGCGGGCGGCAGCGCCGTCACGAGCGGATGAATGGCTACGAGCGCGAGCCATCCCATCAACACGTACAGCACCATCGAAACGCTGCGGGTTCGGCGCCCGAGCGTCAACTCCTGCGTGATACCGAGCGCCGCGAGCCCCCAGCTCACGCCGAAGAGCGACCAGCCCCAGGGGCCACGCAAGGTCACCAGTGTATACGGCGTGTAGCTGCCGGCGATCAACAAGTAGATGGCCGAGTGATCGCATTTCTGCAGTATCGCTTTCATGCGCGGCGTGCGCGCCCAGTGATACAGCGTCGAGATGATGTAGAGCGCGCAGAGCATCGCGCCATACACCGCGAAACTGACGACCTTGTAGGCATCGCCGTCGAGGGCGCCCATCGTGACGAGCGCCGCCAGGCCGGCCACCGACAGCAGCGCGCCGATCAGATGGCTAATGCTGTTGAAACGCTCACCTGCGTGCATGAATCGAATCCACCAAAAGACAAAGGGCGCGGCCCCAACTACGAAGGCTGCGCCCCAAGTGCGTATTGTACGCTGCCTTGGCGGATGGTCGCTGCGGACGTCAGTCGAGCGGCGCCGAACGCAGGTTGCTGACCTGCTGCGGCGACACCGGCGTGCCGTGGTTGCCCCACGACATACGGATGTACGTCACGACCGCTGCCACTTCCGTATCCGACAGCGACTGCGCGAACGGCGGCATGCCGTGCGGCATCGGGTTGCCTTCGGTGCTCGGCGGATAACCGCCGTTCAAGGTCATGCGGATCGGGTTGACGGCCGACGGCATCTGGATCGACTGGTTGTTGGCGAGCGGCGGGTACGCCGGCGGCTTGCCGAGACCGTTTTCCTGATGGCACTTCGCGCAGTTCTCGGTGTAGACCTTCTTGCCGAGCGTGAGCAGTTCGCCGCCGAACTTCTCGGAGGTTTCGAGCTGCATCACCTCCGGCGCTTCCTTCTTCTGCGGGATCGACTTGAGATACGTCGACATCGCGTTGATGTCCGCGTCGCTCATGTACTGCAGGCTGTTGTGGACGACTTCGGCCATCGGACCGAACACCGCGCCGCGTTGCGACACGCCGGTCTTCAGCAGGTCGTTGATGTCCTTGATGTCCCAGTCGCCGAGACCGGCTTCCTTGTTCGACGTCAGCGACGGCGCATACCAGTTCTGCAGCGGGATCAGGCCGCCGGCGAAGGCCGCCGAGTTGACCGGGCCGCCCATCGCGTTGATCGACGTATGGCACATGCCGCAGTGACCGAGGCCTTCGACGAGATACGCGCCGCGGTTCCATTCGACCGACTTGGTCGGATCCGGCTTGTACTCGCCTTCCGAGAAGAACAGCGTGCGCCAGCCGATCAGCAGATTGCGGTTGTTGAACGGGAAGCGTAGTTCATGCGGGCGGCTCGGCTCGGAAACCGGCGGCACCGAGCGCAGATACGCGTAGATCGCGTCCGAATCGGCGCGCGTGACCTTGGTGTAGCTCGTGAACGGGAAGCCCGGATAGAGCAGCGAACCGTCCTTCGAGCGGCCCGTGTGCATCGCGCGATAGAAGTCGTCGGAGGTCCACTTGCCGATGCCGTATTGATCGTCCGGCGTGATGTTCGGCGTGAACATCGTGCCGAACGGCGTGGCCATCGGCAGGCCGCCGGCGAATTCCTTGCCGCCGCGCACCGTGTGGCACGCGATACAGTCGCCGGCGCGCGCGAGGTATTCGCCTTGCTTGATGAGCGCGGCCTTGTCGGCCGGCGTCGCCGCGATGGCGCCGCCCGAATGCAGGTTGTCGCCGCCCGACCAGAGGACGGCGCCGGCTGCGACGGCTGCCACCACGACAGCCGAGGAAAGTGCGAACAGGGACTTGCGTTTCATTATGTTGTCGCTCCAGACGCCTTATTGCGGTTCGCTGCCGCACTTCAGCGGCATCTTCAACGAGCCAGCGGGCGCGGGCACCGGGTTGGCGGGTGCTTGTTGCGTGGACAGCCAGGCGGCGACGGCAGTCACGTCGTCATCCGTCAGGCGCGAGGCGATCTGCTGCATGCAATCGGGCGCCTTCGCGTGACGCGTGCCCGACTTCCATGCGCCGACTTGCGCGCTGATGTAGTCCGAATGCAGGCCGACGAGACCCGGGATGGCCGGCTGCATGCCGGTCAGGCCCTTGCCGTGGCAGGCCGCGCACGCGGGAATGTTCTTCGATGCGTCGCCGTTCAGCACGATCTGCTGGCCGCGCGCGAGCGTCGAGGGCTGCACGTTCGACTTGGCGGGCGTCGGATACGGCGGACGCTGGTTCGAGAAGTACGTCGCGATCTGATGAAGGTAATCGTCCGAGAGATACGTGACGAGGTAGTTCATCGGCGGGTACTTGCGCCGGCCTTCGCGGAAATTCTGGAGCTGGTTGTACAGATAGTCGGCAGGCTTGCCGGCAAGACGCGGGAAGTAGTCGTTATCCGTGCCTTCACCGTGAACGCCGTGGCACGCGGTACAACCTTGCACGCGCGCGGCCATCGTGTCCGGTGCGATCGGCTGGTTTTGCGCCTGCGCGGCGGAGCTGAAAACGCCAGCGCTGCCTACCAGAGCCGAGGCAAACGCCATAGCGAGCAGCGGACGAAAAATGCGTCTTGAAAACACGCGACACTCCATGAAATTCGGGGACCTGCCGAGCTTCGTGCGGCTCGGTGCGAAGGTGGCGAACCACGGCCACGCAGGGGGCGGTGGGTGGCGGACCACGGCCACAGCGGCTCGACGAGCCTCTGATGCGACGCGGCATTCTATCATCGATGCATGATGATGACTATTTGACACAATCTCGCTCTGAGCCCCGCTGCAGCGCATTCGCGACAATATGCCGCGCGGCTATTGACCGCCCGAGGCGAACTTCCATAGCGCGAGCGGTTCATTGCGTTTCGACAAATAGTCGACTCGACGCGCGACGCCGAACCGTTGTGCTTCATGCAGTTTCGGAAGCGTCCGGCAAAAATTCAAGGCGTTTCGATGACGTTCGATGCTGTGCTGCACCGTAGACGTTCGTTTAGACTCCGCAGATTTCCTTCGATGACCATCCCCTCGGCAAAGCGCGTTCGCGCCGCGCCTGTTTCCGCATGATGAACGACGATCCTCTCTGGCTCGCGCAGACGGCCCTCGCGGCGCTCGCCGATCTCGCCTTCGCCTGCGCGCTGGGTGCGCTGCTGCTGAACGGCTGGCTCGCGCGCGAACAGGCGTTCGCGACCGTGTCGCCCGCGCGGCGCGGCTGGCGGCGCGCGGCGTGCGTCGGCCGAATCGCCGGGGCCGCGCTGATGCTGTGCAACTTCGCTTCGTTGTGGCTCCAGTCGGCGGCGATGAGCGGCGTGCCGATCGCGGAAGCGGGCGGATCGTTGTGGCTCGTCGCGACGGGCACGCATGCGGGCATCGGCTGGTCGGTGGCGCTGGCGGGCAGCGTGCTGTTGTTGATGACGTCGGCGGGTGGCGGCGCCCTATCGGCATCGCGGATCTTATCGGCGATGCTCGCGGCGCTGATCGTCGCGGCGGGCAAGTCGGCGGTCGGGCATGCCGCCGATGCGGGCGCGTTCTCGTTCGCCGAAGCGGTTCAAACACTGCATCTGCTCGCGACGGCGGCGTGGGGCGGCGTCGTCATCGCGGGCGCGCTCGTGTTGCCGGCGCTCGACACTTCCGTCGCGCGGGCGTTTCTGATTCGCACGGTCGCGCACATGTCGCGCGCGGCGACGTTCGCGGTGGCGTTCGTCGTCGTGACGGGCGTGTTCAACGCGTGGCGCGGCCTCGGGGGATCGCCCGCGGTGTTGAGCGCGAGCGCATGGGGTCATGTGTTGATCGTGAAAGTCGTGCTGGTCGCGATGGCGCTCGCGTTCGGCGCGCTCAATCGCTGGTCGGCGCTGCCGCGCTTGCGCCGCTCGGCATCGACGATGGACGCGCGCACGGTCATCAACGTGATGCGCATCGAAGCGCTGATGATGGCGGGGGTGTTCGTGGCGGCGGCCGTGCTGTCGCACAGCGTGCCGGGGGCGGCGCTCGCCGGGTGAAAACGGCGCGCGTCCTTACTCGTAGCCGAGCCTGTGACTGACGATCGGCGCGCAGAAGAGCGCCACAGCGCAGCCGATGATCTTGCCTTGCAGTTCGACGAACGCCGTGTGCGAATCGGCGAAGAAGATCACGTCGAGCAGTTGCGGAAGGCAGAACACGACCGCCGCGCCGATGAACCAGCGCGTCACCGCCGCGATGCGCCAGCCGTGTTGCGCGCCGATTCCCGCAGCCACCACCCGCGCCACGCCCAGCGCGACGAGCGAGCCCACTGCCAGCTGGGCGCGGACGTATTCATCGGGAAGGGTGTGCCACATGATCGTTCTCGCAGTTTTTTAGTGACTGTCGGCAAGCGTATGCGCAAGAAGCTCGCCAGTATGTACGAGAAAACGCAGATCGTGCGGGCCAGAAACAAAAAAGCCCGGTCGATGCCGGGCCTCGCGATCAGAACGTGTGCTCGGGTCCGGGGAAGCTGCCGTCTTTCACCGCGCGCACGTAGGCTTCGACCGCCGCGAAGATGCTCGGCTGTCCTTGCATGAAGTCCTTGACGAAGCGCGGCCGCTTGCCGTGGAAGATGCCGAGCATGTCGTGCAGCACGAGCACTTGCCCCGAGCAGTCGATGCCCGCGCCGATGCCGATGGTCGGGATCGCCACCGTTTCGGTGACTTCGCGCGCGAGCAGCGTCGGCACGGCTTCGATCACGAGCAGTTGCGCGCCCGCTTCCTGCAGCGCGATGGCGTCGCGCTTCATCTGCAGCGCCGCCGCTTCGGACTTGCCCTGCACCTTGAAGCCGCCGAACGCGTGCACCGACTGCGGCGTCAGGCCGACGTGCCCGCACACCGGAATCGAGCGCTCGACCAGAAAGCGCACCGTGTCCGCGAGCCACTCGCCGCCTTCGATCTTCACCATCTGCGCGCCCGCGCGCATCAGTTGCACGGCGTTCGCATAGGCATCTTCCTTCGAGCCGATCGTGCCGAACGGCATGTCCGCGACGATCAGCGCGCTGCGATTGCCGCGCGCGACCGATGCCGTGTGATACGCGATGTCGGCGAGCGTCACGGGCAGCGTCGTGTTATGGCCTTGCAGCACATTGCCGAGCGAATCGCCGATCAGCAGGACATCGACGCCCGCGCGTTCGAGCAGCGCGCCGAAGCTCGCGTCGTAGCACGTGAGCATCGCGATGCGCTCGCCGGCTTCGCGCATGGCCTGAAGTTTGGGGACGGTGATCGTCGCGCGATTCGTTTCCTGCAGATACGTCATGATCGTTTCACTGGAGAGAGCGTGGCCGCGCTGTGAACTCAGGCCGACACGCCTTTGACAAAGAATTCCTTGCGCCCGCGCATGGCCCCGATGCGCTCGATCAGGAGCGCGAGGTCGTCATCCGATGCAAGCGGGTTCAGGTGCTCCGCGTTCACCGTGAGCAGCGGCGTCGCGTCGTAGTGATAGAAGAACTCGTTATAGGCATCGCAGAGTGCGCGCAGATACGAATCGGAGATTTGCAGCTCCATCGGCAACGCGCGTTTCTGGATGCGCGAGAAGAGCACTTCGGGGCTCGCCTGCAGATAGATGACGAGATCGGGCGCGGGGCCGCTCGAACGTATGCGCGAGGCGACGTCCTTGTAGAGCTGAAACTCGTCGTCGGGCAGCGTGAGACGCGCAAACAGCTCGCTCTTTTGCGTGACGAAGTCGGTCATCAGCGCGGCGCCGCTCGTCACCATATCGGCGGCTTGCTGCGTTTGCGACGCGCGCTGCAACGCGAAGCTCAACTGCGTGGCGAGCGCGTGACGCGTGGTGTCGCGATAGAAGCGCTCGAGAAACGGGTTGTCCTGCGGGCGCTCGAAGAGCGTATGCATCGACCAGCGTTCGGCGAGCAGGGTCGCGAGCGTCGTCTTGCCGACGCCGATCGGCCCTTCGATCGCGATGTAACGATGCGGCGGCCGCAGTTGCGGCGCGGTGACGGTGAGTGGCGGAACGCTCATCGGCAGTCTGTCTTGTTGGAAGGGGCGGCGGTTGCATCCGTGCCGCGCGATGGCGCACCGACCATGCACTGGCAACTGGCGACCAGCTCGATGCGCTGATCGGCGACTTGCGCGATGAACGCATCCGCGCGGCCGCGTTGAGGAAGAATGAGATCCGGTTCGAGCTCGACGAGCGGCACCAGCACGAACGCGCGCTCGGTCATGCGTGGATGCGGCACGACGAGATCCGCTTCGTCGATGCTCGATGCGCCGTACAGCAGGATATCGAGATCGAGCGTGCGCGGCGCATTGCGATACGGCCGCTCGCGCCCGAACTGCGCCTCGATGTGATGACAGAGACGCAGCAGCGAGCGTGCTGCCAGGCTCGTGTCGAGCTTGACGACGCAATTGAAGTAATCGTCGCCCGATGCATCGATCGGCGCGGTGCGATAGACGCTCGATTTCGCGAGCACGGTGATCGTGTGCTGCTGGGCGAGACACACGACTGCGTCTTTCAGGGTCTGGCGCGCATCGCCGAGATTCGCCCCCAGGCCCAGATAAGCAATCGTCATGGCAGAAGTCCTACGCGTGGGTCACAGCGAAAAGCGGAAAAGCAACATGGCTCTTCGCTACTGTAACCAAAACCGGCGTTACTCGTTGTCGGCGCCTTCGCGCTTGTTGGCCGCACTCGATACCGCGTCGCCATTGCTACCTTGCGCGGCCTGGCTCTCCTGCGTGCCCGGCTCGCCGTCGCGGCGCTTCGCGTTGCTGCGGCGCCGACGCTTCTTCGGCGCGCCGCGCTCCTTGCCGCCCTGCGACAGCAGTGCTTCGCGCTCGGCGTGATCGCCACTGATGAAGTCGCTCCACCACTGGCCGATGGCCGCATCGAGCTCGCCCGATTCGCAACGCAGTAGCAGGAAATCATACCCCGCTCTGAATCTTTGGTGTTCCAGCAGCTTCAGCGCGCTGCGGCCGCGCTTTTCCAGCCGATGCTGAAGACCCCAGATCTCGCGCATGTCCGACGAGTAGCGCTTGTGGATCGCGAGCTTTTCCGTCTGCATGTCGAGGACGTCGTCCATCGCGTGATGCAACGCGGGCACCGGATATTCGCCGTTCGCCGTGTACTGCTGCCAGCGCGTCTGCACGTCGTGCCACAGGAGCGTGGCGAATAGAAAGCCCGGCGAGACAGACTTGCCCGCACGCACGCGCTCGTCGGTGCTGGTGAGCGCGAGGGTGACGAACTTTTCGCCGTGCGGTTGTTCGAGCACGACGTCGAGCAAGGGCAATACGCCGTGATGCAAGCCTTCCTGACGCAGACGCGTGAGACACGCGAGCGCGTGGCCGGACAGCAGCAGCTTGAGCATCTCGTCGAAGAGCCGCGCGGCCGGCACGTTGTTCATCAGGTCGGCGAGATCCTTGATCGGCGCGCGCGTGGCTTCGTCGATCTCGAAGCCGAGCTTCGCCGCGAAACGCACGACACGCAGCATGCGCACCGGATCTTCGCGATAGCGCGTGGCGGGGTCGCCGATCATGCGCAAGAGGCGCGCGCGGATGTCGGCCATGCCGTCGTGATAATCCAGCACGGTTTGCGTGGCCGGATCGTAGTACATCGCGTTGATGGTGAAGTCGCGGCGCGTGGCGTCTTCGTGCTGCTCGCCCCAGACGTTGTCGCGCAGCACGCGCCCGCTCGCGTCGACGGCATGCGTGCGGCCGTCGAGCTCGCCGCGCTTCAGGCGTCGCGGCGGTTCGGCGGACGGTTCCGGCGGCGCATCCATGAGCGCGCGGAACGTCGATGTCTCGATGATCTCCTGCCCGAACTGCACGTGCACGATCTGAAAGCGCCGCCCGATGATGCGGGCGCGGCGAAAGAGCTTCTGCACCTGATCGGGCGTGGCGTCGGTGGCCACGTCGAAATCCTTCGGCGCGACACCGAGCAAAAGATCGCGCACCGCGCCGCCGACGATGAACGCGCGATGCCCCGCGTGCTGCAGGCCGTCGGTCACGCGAACGGCGTTCTTCGAGATCAGCGATGGATCGATGCCGTGAATCTCCGACGACAGGATGACCGGCACGTTCGGGTCGCGCTTGACGGGCGCGGCGGCTTTCTTGCGTGTGCTCTTGCGAGCGGGTTTGGGCTCGGGCGAAGCAGTCGGCGTGTCGTTCGCTGCGCCGACGCTTGCGTCGGTGGTTTCTTGCCCGAACAGCTTGCGGATGAGTTTTTTAATCACGTGTATCGAACAGGTTCAGGATGCGCCAGCCTTTGGCTTGCGCATGCGCGCGCAGGGTGTCGTCGGGATTGGTCGCGACCGGATCGGTGACGCGCTCGAGCAGTGGAATGTCGTTGTGCGAGTCGCTGTAAAAATAGCTGTGCTTGAAGTCGTCGAGCTTCTTGCCGATCGACGCGAGCCATTGCTCGACGCGCACGATCTTGCCTTCGCGATAGCTCGGCGTGCCGGTCGGCCGGCCGGTGAGCGCGCCGTGCGGATGGTCGTCGACCGTTTCCACCTCGCAGGCGATCAGCGTTTCGATGCCGAATGCCTCCGCGATGGGCGCGGTGATGAACGCGTTCGTCGCGGTGACGAGGCAGCAGAGATCGCCGTTGTCCTGATGCTCGCGCACGAGCGTGACGGCCGTCGGCACGATGCGGGGATTGATCACCTCGCGCATGAATTGCGCGTGCCAGTCGGTGAGTTGCGCGCGCGAATATTTCGCGAGCGGGGCCAGCATTGCATGCAGATACGCGTTGATATCGAGCACGCCTGCCTTGTAATCGGCGTAAAAGGCATCGTTCTGACGCGCGAAAGACTCCGCGTCGACGATGCCGAGCTTCACCATGAAGCGGCCCCATTCGTGGTCGCTGTCGGTGGGAATGAGCGTGTGGTCGAGATCAAAGAGGGCGAGGTTCATGGGTGCGCATTCTACTTGAAGCAGGTCGGATCGTTGTCCGGCGCGGCCGGGCCGCGAGCGGGACTGGCCGGATCGCCGGGCGCCGGCTCCTGCGCCGACACGGGAACGAGCGGTGCGGCGCGGCCGCTCTGCTGGAGCATCGTGCGCAGCAGCGCCCGCGTCACCGCGCGCTTTTGTTCCAGCGAGAAGCGGTCCAGTTCGTCCAGCAGGGCCATGAGGCTCGGCATGTCGCGGCGGAAGTGCGTGAGCAGATAGCCGGGCACGTCCTCGGCGAGCACGATGCCGCGCTCACGCGCCGCGTGCTTCAGCACCGATGCCTTCGCTTCGTCGGACAGCGGCTGAAGGTGGAACACGAGACCCCAGCCGAGCCGCGTGCGCAGGTCTTCGCGCACGGTGAGCGCGAGCGGCGCGTCGCTGCCGGTCGCGACCAGCGCGCTCGTCGGATGCGCGCGCACTTCGTTGAAGAGATTGAAGAGGGCGATCTGCTGCGCGGGCGAAAGACGGTCGCAATCGTCGACGGCATAGAGCGACACGCGCGGATCGAAGCCGAAAGCGTTGAGCGCGCTTTGCGGGCTCAGGTAGCGCGCATGGCCGTTCGCTTCGTGCGTGAGCGCCTGCAGCAAATGGCTGCGGCCGCTGCCCGGCTCGCCCCACACGTAGAACGTGCGGTCGGCGACCGGCCCGGCCGCGAGCGCGCCCTCTAGCTCGCGCAGCCGCGCGATCAGTTCGTGATTGCCGGCGGCGAAAAAGTTGTCGAAGGTGGCGGGCGGCGGCGTGCCCAGATCGAGCGTCAGTTGGCGTTGCACGGGAGATCGGTGTCGTCGGGCCTTGAGTCGGGCGTATCTTGAAAAATGCCGGATGAGCTGCGGGTATACGCGCAAAGCCGTGCCGGACAGCGCTGTGCGCCAATGGCTCGGACGCTTTTCAGATCGCCTTCGATCTCGAAACGAGCGCCTTCGCAGATTCTGGCGAACGCGGGAAAATCCGGCCCGCCGACCGTCGCCGGGTCATCATCGGGTAAAATCGCATTTTACCGACCTTCTTGCTCTCCCCTCCATGAATCAACCGAAATCCGCCTCTGACGCCCAAGGTTTGTCGTATCGCGACGCGGGCGTGGACATCGACGCGGGCGACGCGCTCGTCGACCGGATCAAGCCGTTTGCCAAGAAGACCTTGCGCGACGGCGTGCTGGGCGGCATCGGCGGATTCGGCGCGCTCTTCGAGGTGCCCAAGAAGTACAAGGAGCCGGTGCTCGTCTCGGGCACGGACGGCGTCGGCACGAAGCTGCGCCTCGCTTTCACGCTGAACCGGCACGACACCGTCGGCCAGGATCTCGTCGCGATGAGCGTGAACGACATCCTGGTGCAGGGCGCCGAGCCGCTGTTCTTCCTCGATTATTTCGCGTGCGGCAAGCTGGATGTCGACACCGCCGCGGACGTCGTGAAGGGCATCGCGACGGGTTGCGAACTGGCGGGTTGCGCGCTGATCGGCGGCGAGACGGCGGAAATGCCGGGCATGTATCCGGACGGCGAATACGACCTCGCGGGCTTCGCGGTCGGTGCGGTGGAAAAGAGCAAGATCATCGACGGCAGCACGATCAAGCCGGGCGACGTGGTGCTGGGCCTCGCGTCGAGCGGCATCCATTCGAACGGGTATTCGCTGGTGCGCAAGATCATCGAGCGCGCGAATCCGGATCTGAACGCCGATTTCGACGGCCGCTCGCTCGCGGACGCGCTGATGGCGCCCACGCGCATCTACGTGAAGCCGCTGCTCTCGGCGATGCAAAGCGTCACGGTGAAGGGCATGGCGCATATCACGGGCGGCGGTCTGGTCGAGAACATTCCGCGCGTGCTGCGCGAAGGGCTGACGGCGGAGCTGGATCATCGCGCGTGGCCGTTGCCGCCGCTTTTCGCGTGGCTGCAGAAGCATGGCGGCGTCGCGGATGCGGAGATGCATCGCGTGTTCAATTGCGGGATCGGGATGGCGGTGATCGTCGCGGCGGAAGATGCCGATGCGGCTACCGGTTTGCTGTCGGCCGCGGGCGAGCAGGTGTGGAAGATCGGCGTCGTGCGCGAGAGCAAGGAAGGGGAGGCGCAGACGGTGGTGGTTTGAGATCGCTGCGTTGCGCTGAGAGAAACCCTCGCCGTGTGCGAGGGTTTTTGTTTTTGGAGGCTATGTTCGCAAGACCCGCTCCACTGCCTCCACCACCCGCTGCGTCGCATCCCCCGCACAGCAATCCACCACGATCCGCTCCGGCATCGCCCGCAACCACGTCAACTGGCGCTTGCACAACTGCCGCGTCGCGAAGATGCCCTTGTCGCGCATCTCGTCATAGCGCGTCGCGCCGTCGAGATATTCCCACGCTTGCCGATAGCCGACGCAACGCATCGAAGGCATCGACAGATTCAGATCGCCGCGCGCGCGCAAGGCGCGAACCTCGTCGATGAAACCGTGCGCGAGCATCGCGTCGAAACGCGCGGCGATGCGCGCGTGCAGCACCGCGCGATCCGAAGGCTCCAGCGCGACCGGCACGAAGCGAAACGGCGCATCCGCGTCCTGCGTGCGCGGCGCGGCGAGCAGCGCGGACATCGGCTGCCCGGACAGAATGAAAATTTCGAGCGCGCGCTGAATGCGCTGCGAGTCGTTCGGCGCGAGCCGCGCGGCGGTTTCCGGATCGACGGCCGCGAGCCGCGCGTGCAGCGCGGGCCAGCCGTCGCGGGCGGCGTCGGCATCGAGGGCGGCGCGCACATCGGCGTCGGCGGTGGGCAGGTCGTTCAGGCCTTGCGTCAGCGCCTTGTAGTACAGCATCGTTCCGCCGACGAGCAACGGCACCTTCCCTCGCGCGACGATTTCGCCGGCGAGCCGCAGCGCGTCCGCGCGAAACTGCGCGGCGGAATACGTGTCGGCGGGATCGATGATGTCGATCAGATGATGCGGCGCCGCCGCGCGCTCTTCGGCGCTCGGTTTGGCCGTGCCGATGTCCATCTCGCGATAGACGAGCGCCGAATCCACACTGATGATTTCGACCGGATGCCGCGCCGCGAACGCCAGCGCGGCCGCGGTCTTTCCCGAAGCGGTCGGCCCGAGCAGGCAGGCGACGGGCAAGGCGGAATCGCTCATTGTCCGCGCATGAAGAGGCGGTCGAGATCGGCGAGCGTGAGCTGATACCACGTCGGCCGGCCGTGATTGCATTGATCGGCGCGCTCGGTCGCTTCCATCTGGCGCAGGAGCGCGTTCATTTCGTCGAGCGTGAGCCGGCGATTCGCGCGCACCGCGTTGTGGCACGCGAGCGTGCCTAGCAATTCGTGCTGGCGCTCCGTGAGCACGCGCGAGCCGCCATACGCATGCAGATCCGCGAGCACCGCGCGCGCGAGCGATTGCAGATCGGCGTCCTTCAGCAATGCGGGCACCGCGCGGATCGCGATCGATGTCGGCGACAGCACCGCGAGATCGAAGCCGAGCGCATCGAGCGTCTCGCGCTCTTCCTCGACGATGCCGATCTCGACCGGCTCGGCCGTCATCGACACGGGAATCAGGAGCGGCTGCACAGCGATCGCGCGATCGGCGAGCGCGTGCTTGAACTGCTCGTAGAGAATGCGTTCGTGAGCGGCGTGCATGTCGACGATCACGAGACCGCGCGCGTTCTGCGCCAGCACGTAGATGCCGTGAATCTGGCCGACGGCAAAGCCGAGCGGCTGCTCGTCCGCATGATCGAGCGCGCTGTCGTTCGCCATCAGCGGCGTCGAAGGCCGCTCGTCGAGCGTCGGATAAGGCGTGTCGACGGCCGTCGTCGCGTTCGACGTGCCCGCGCCGATATCCTTGCGGCCGAAGAGCGCGTCATAGAGCGCAAGCGGTTGCGCGACCGGCAGCGTGCCCTGCGTCATGCGCGACTGGCGCATCCAGTTGGTGCCGTTCTCGCTTTTCGGATGCAGCGTTTCCGGCGCGCTGGCGAACGGTTTCGCACTGAACGACGCGGGCCCGGTCGGCGCCAGTTGCGCGGCGTGTCCGCCGGAAGTCGTCTCCGGCGATGCGCCCGCGTGCCGCGCCAGCGCGCGCTGCACGGCGTGAAACACATACTGATGGATCGAGCGCGAATCGCGAAAGCGCACTTCGATCTTCGACGGATGCACGTTCACATCGACGGATTCGGGCGGCAGATCGAGGAACAGCACGTAGGCCGGATAGCGATTGCCGTGCAGCACGTCTTCGTACGCCGCGCGCACGGCGTGCGTGAGCAGCTTGTCGCGCACGAAGCGGCCGTTCACGAAGAAATATTGCTGATCGGCGCGGCCGCGGCTCGCGGTCGGCAGGCCCGCGCATCCGTAGACGGCGAGCGGCCCGGCGCGCTCGTCGAGCGGCAGATGCGCGGTTTCGAACACCTCGCCGAGAATCTTCGCGACGCGCGTCCGCGGGTCGCTCGCGTTCCAGTGCTCGACGGCTTTTCCGTTGTGGATCACCGAAATCGCGACGTCCGGCCGCGCGAGCGCCGTGCGGCGAATCACGTCGAGGCAATGGCCGAGCTCGGTCTGCTCGCTCTTCAGGAACTTGCGGCGCGCGGGCGTGTTGAAATACAGCTCGCGCACTTCCATCGTCGTGCCGACGGTGCCCGCGGCGGGCGAGAGCGCGCCGGTCTGCGCGTCGATGCGCGTCGCGTGCGCGCAGCTTTCGGTGCGGCTCGTGATGAACAATTCGGCGACGGACGCGATCGACGCGATCGCCTCGCCGCGAAAACCGAGCGTCGCGACGGCTTCGAGCTCCGCGAGCGAGCGGATCTTGCTCGTCGCGTGGCGCATCAGCGCGAGGGGGAGTTCGTTCGGCGGAATGCCGCAGCCGTCGTCGGCGACCACGATGCGTTTCACGCCGCCTTCGTCGAGCGTGATGCGCAGCGTCGTCGCGCCCGCGTCGAGCGCGTTTTCCAGCAGTTCCTTGACGACCGACGCCGGCCGCTCGACCACTTCGCCCGCGGCGATCTGGCTGATGAGCTGGTCGGGCAGCGGGGCGATGGCGCGCGAACGGCGCCCGCCATCGGCTGTCAAAGCGCCAGCGGAGGTTTCGTTGAGGTCGGACATGGCGAAATTATAGCGATTCGCAACGTCTCGCCTTTTTTGCCTCCGGCCGGATCGCCAGCATCCGTCCAACCCCGCCAACACCCGGTGCGATGGCGTCGGGATACGGGTTTTTTAACAGACGCGCCGCGCCACTTCGGTATCATGGCGCGACTCCCGCATTCGATGCCCATGCGCCGCTTGTTTCGGCGCGGGCCTATTTTTCGAGGAAAGATTTTTGGACACGTTGCTGCAATTCCTGGGACTCATCCTTCACATCGACAAGTCGCTCGGTGTCTTCATCCAGAATTACGGCGCCTGGGTCTACGCGGTGTTGTTTCTGATCGTGTTCTGCGAAACCGGCCTCGTCGTGTTTCCGTTCCTGCCGGGCGATTCGCTGCTGTTCATCGGCGGCGCGTTCGCCGCGTCGCACGAGATGGACCTGTTCGCGCTGATCGCGCTCCTGCTCGTCGCGGCGGTGACCGGCAACACGGTGAATTACTGGATCGGCCGCGCCATCGGGCCGAAAGTCTTCGACACGAACATTCCCGTGCTCGAACGCTTTCTCGACCGGGCCGCGCTGCAGAAGACGCATAACTTCTACGAGAAGCACGGCGGCAAGACCATCGTGATCGCGCGTTTCGTGCCGGTGGTGCGCACCTTTGCGCCGTTCGTCGCGGGTGTGTCGTCGATGAGTCACGCGCGCTTTCAGCTTTTCAATATTCTGGGCGCGCTGATCTGGGTGTTGTTGCTCGTGTTGCTCGGCTATTTCTTCGGCAACATTCCGTTCATCAAGCAGTATCTGAACGTGATCGTGCTGGTGGGGATCGGCGCGGCGATCGTGCCGGTCGCGATCGGGGCGCTGTGGAAGATGAGTCGCCGCAATTCGAAGGCTTGATTCGGAGGCTCGAAGGGGCGGAATGCCGCGAGGCCGTCGAATGCCGGCCTCGCGGACGCTTGCAATCGCGTTAGCGGCGGAACAGGCGGACGATGAAAAGCAGCACGACCGCGCCAATCACGGCCGTGATCAGCATGCCGAGGATGCCGCCGCCGAACGAGATGCCGAGCGTGCTGAAGATCCATCCGCCGATCACGCCGCCGACGATGCCGACGAGAATGTCGACGATCACGCCGAAGCCGCTGCCGTTCATGATGAGACCGGCGAGCCAGCCGGCAACGCCGCCGATGATCAGGCTGAGGATGATTCCGTGTTGCATGATTTGCATGCGCTGAGACTCCTGTCGAATTGAGAGGTGCGGGACGCAGGCATGACCTGCGTTCGGGCGTGGGCAATGTAGCGGAAATGACCGCGGCAGGGGCCCGTCAACTGTCAAGGATTGTCTATGCAGCCGGCTGCCACGACGCGGGCGACCGGCGACGCGTGGCCGGGGCGATTTTCGTCAAAAATTTAGAATGCCAAAGGGTTTGGTCGGCCATTTTCCGAAGTGTGTCGTTTAGGTCACTGAGGCGAATTTGTTTCTGTAATGTTTTATGCTGGCGGCATTCTGTTTCTTCAGAATGTGAGCTACGTGTGGGGCGAGCGGGTGCGCGCCTTTGCGTTAAGTGAAGACGCCGCGCGATTTGGCGCGGCCGGCAAGTTGAAATAGTTCAAGACGACAAGCATGAAAAAGCGGGTGGCGATGCACAAGGAAGGTTTCGGATCGAATGCGCGCGGGGCGATCGCGGGCATGGCGCTCGTCGCGGGGATGGCCGCGGCGCTGACGGGATGTTCATCGACGCCGCGCACGCCCGCGCCGATCGTCGAAAGCTCGGCGCTGAGCGCGCCGCCGGTCGTACAGAGCACGTCGCCGAGCGTGACGCCCGCGCCGGTCGTGCCGCTCGGGCCGACGACGTCCGCGCCCGTCGAGGCCGGGTTTTATCGCGTGAAACCGGGCGATACGCTCTACGGCATTTCGCGCACCTTCAAGCAAAAGCCGGCCGATCTGGCCAAGTGGAATACGCTGCCCGAAAGCCGACAGGTGAATGTCGGTCAGGTGTTGCGCGTGGCGCCGCCGGGCGCGTCGACGACAGCAAGCACGGCGGGCACGGCAACCGCTGGATCGAAGATGGCGCAGCCGCCGCTTCTGCCGACGCCGGAAAAATCCGTCGCGCAGAAACCGGCGTCCGACAAGCCCGCCGCAACGAGCGAAGAGCATCCGGCCACCGTCACCGCGACCGCGCCCAAGGGCACCTTCGTGTGGCCCGTGCACGGCGAGGTCGTGCGCAAGTTCGGCGCGAGCGGCAACAAGGGCATCGATATCGAGGGCAAGGTCGGGCAGCCGGTCAAGGCGGCGGCGTCGGGCAAAGTGGTGTATGCCGGCAGCGGCTTGCGTTCTTACGGTCGCATGATCATCGTCAAGCACGGGAATGATTATCTGACCGCCTACGCGTATAACGACAAACTGCTCGTGAAAGAAGGCGACACTGTCAGGCAGGGCGCCACGATTGCGGACATGGGCACCGGGCCGAGCGGCACGCCGGCGCTGCACTTCGAAGTGAGAAAGTCGGGCGCGGCAGTCGACCCGATGCCGCTGCTCGGCGCGGCCGGCGGCTGATCCGGTCACGCGAAGAGGGGGTGAAGTTGAAGAAGATCATGATCACCGCACTTGCCGCGGCGTCGTTGACATCGTTGCTTTCGGGTTGCGATCAGCAGCAAAGCGAGGAAGCGGTGAACAAGCTCAAGTCGTTTTTCAACGCGGTGAAGCCGGACAACCTGCTGCTCAAGAACCTGCAGCCCGGCGTCACGACCGAGGCGCAGATCCGCGACCAGATGGGCGAACCGGAGACGGAGCGCACTTTCACCGATGGCAGCAAGCGCTTCGAGTATCCGCGCGGGCCGGCGGGGACGACCACCTACATGGTCGATCTCGATGCCAACGGCCGCTTCGTTTCCGTGACGCAGGTGCTGACCGCCGCGAACTTTGCGAAAGTGCGGCCCGGCATGACGATGGACGAAGTGCGCAGACTGCTCGGCAAGCCGACCGAAATTGCGGAGTATCGCCTGAAGCAGGAGCGCGTGTGGAGCTGGCATTGGCTGGAAGACGGCGTGAATCAGGACGCGATGTTCAACGCGCACTTCGGGCCGGATGGCACCGTCGTCACGACTTCGCGTTCCGAAGCGATCCGCGGCGGCCAGCGTTGATTACCCAGGCATGAGTACGATGAGCGATCCGTCTATCTGCAACACGCGCCTTCGTCTGATGGACGAAGCGTCGCGCTATCGCGATCAGGCGCTGCACCATCCGGACGAGAACACGACCGCGCGCTGGGAGTGCGGGCGCGGTCATCGCTGGGACAAGACGCTCGATATCGCGCAGAACGTGTGCTGCATGAACTGCGCGTCCGAGCGGCGCGAGCTGGAAACGAAGCGTTTGCGCGAAGTCGCGAGCGTGCGCGGCGGCATGCTGCTCTCGCGCAGCTATGTCGATGCCGCGACGCCATTGAGTTGGCAATGCGCCTACGGCCACGTGTGGGACGCGCGGCCCGACACGGTGTTGCGCCATTGGTGCGTCGACTGCGCGAGGACCGTGTTCGCCGGCATACGCTGATCCGCGATCGACACCACAAAAGAAAAAGCCGGCGAATGCCGGCTTTTGAGCTTCTTTGTCGGGGCGCTGGCCTCCTTCGCCTGCGACTCGCCGCGTCGTTGGCAAAAACTCGCGCTTTGCTTTTTTATTCTTGCGCTCTGCTTTTACCCACCACTCGTTCGAGTGCCGCCCATCCTGTTCGTCGGTCTCTCGGCGCGTTTTGCTGCTTCCCCCCGTGCGCTGGAATAAGTATTGCGAATCGCCATTTCCTGGAATGTACGCTCGCAAACACACTCGCGCATTGTTAAGCCCATTAGGGGAAAGCCCCGACTTTCGGCGCGATGCTCAGCTTGCCGACACCATGCTCTGCGCGCGTCCGACGCCCGAACGCATGTTCGCCGCGACGAGCGATTGCGTGACCATGCGCGCTTCGGCTTGTGCAATGTGTTCGAGCGTCGCGTCTTCCAGTTGCGCCGCGAAAACGGCGAGGCCCGTGCAGAGGCGCGCGTACTGATCGGCATCGAGCGTCCAGACGGCGTCGGCCGAATGACGTGCATCCAGCTCGACCAGCGCTTCGTGCGCGAGCGTGATGTCGTCTTCGCATTCCGGCGCGTGCCCGAGCTGGCAGAGCTCTTCCGCAACCAGCATGTGACGGCAGAGCGTCATGAAGAGCGATTGCGAGCCGTGTCCGCGATGAAACGCGTCGAGCGCCACGTAGCAGCGCAGCAGCATCGCGTCGATCATCGGTTCGCGTGCGGCGCGGCTGTATGTCAGCGCGCGCAACAACGGCGACATCGCGGGACGGGCGGACTTCATGTTCGTCGATTTCTTCTTCACGGCAGATCTCCCGAAAGAGGTTTTCGCGTGGGCCGGCGCGGTCTGTCGCGTCGGGACGCTGGGTGCGTTGGATGCATTTGGCGTGGAAAGCATCATCGCACCGGAGAATTAGCTGTTTCTTAAGGCGTGCCGCCGCCTGCTCACGCGGGCGTCAACGTGTCGCCGGAGACGTGCACCTTCTGGCCGACCGCCACACCGGGCGCGGCCTGGTAGTCGAAGCGGCGCACGCTGCCGTCGTTCATCCGAACCTGCACCTGATAGGTCGTCGCCTTGTGAACGACGTGCTCGATCTGATTGCCCGCGAGCCCGCCGCCGATCGCCCCGATGATCGTCGCTGCCGTGCGACCGCGGCCGTTGCCGATCTGCGTGCCCGCGAGCCCGCCGACCACCGCGCCGCCGATCGCGCCGATGCCGGTGGTCGGCTGAGCGGTCTGCACGGCATCGACGGCGGTGACTTCGCCGGCGTAAGGATCGTAGGCGGGCGCGGGAGGCGGCGAGTAGGACGTGTTGCCCTGAACCGGAGCGGGCCTGTGCACCGGCGTCGGATGATGCCCGCGCACCGCGCGCGGCAGCGATGCGGCTGGCGCGGTCGCCGGCTGCGACGCCTGCACGACCGGTGCGGGCCCGGCCGTTTGCGCATCGGCGGGCGGCGCGGCCGTGACCGTCGCGGCAGTCGCCTTCGACGACGGCAGGAGGCCCGTCATCGCAGCGACGCCGGTGCCGCACGCGAGGATGATCGACACGGCGGCGGCCGCGACGAGCGGATGGATGCGCGACGGCTTCGTTTGAATCTCGCGAATTTCGGGTGTGGCGTTCATGGCAGCGACTCCTGTGGGTGCCTGCCAGCTATAACGCCGCGCAACGATGGCGGTGGACGCGATTGCTGTGACATTTGTAAGTAAAAGTCGCGGCGCGCGGTTGTCCAAAACGGCCTAGGGTGAATACATATGTTGCGTTATTTTTGTCGATGGCAACATATGTTTCATTCGATACGAAAAGAGGCCTTCATGAAATCCACATCGCTGCTTGCATCCGCTATTGCGTTGTCGCTCATTTCGGGCGCGAGTTACGGCCAGGACGGCCAGTCGACGCTCGCCAAGGTCCAGAGCGTCGATCTCATCGCGATCGGACATCGCGAAACGTCCGTGCCGTTCTCCTATGTCGACGCGAACAACAACGTCGTCGGCTTTTCGCAGGACTTGTGCAACAAGGTGATCGACGCGGTCAAGGCGAAGACGAAACATCCGGACTTGCGCGTGCGCTTCATTCCGGTGACCTCGCAGAACCGCATTTCGCTGGTGCAGAACGGCACCGTCGATCTCGAATGCGGCGTGACGACGAATCTCACGTCGCGGCAGAATCAGGTCGCGTTTTCGGATACGTTCTTCGTCGCGACGACACGTCTGCTCACGAAGAAGGATTCCGGCATCAAGGATTTTCCCGATCTCGCGGGCAAGACCGTCGTGACGAATCAGGGCACGACGTCCGAGCGCATTCTTCGCAAGATGAACGAAGAGAAGAAGATGAACATGAGCATCATCAGCGCGAAGGACTACGGGGAAGGGCGCGCGACGCTCGAGACCGGCCGCGCGGTGGCCTACATGATGGACGACGTGCTGCTCGCGGGTACGCGTTCGCTGACGGCGAAGCCGTCGGACTGGGTGCTCGTCGGCACGCCGCAGTCATCGGAGGCATACGGCTTCATGATGCGCAAGGACGATCCGGAGTTCAAAAAGCTCGTCGACGACGCAATGAGTCAGGTGATGAAAAGCCCCGAGATCAAGACGATGTACGACAAGTGGTTCATGAAACCGGTGCCGCCGAAGAACGTCAATTTCGATTTCCCGATGAGCGAGACGATGCAGAAGCTCTACGCCGCCCCGAACGACAAGGCGTTCGAATAGCGCTCCGCTCGCGACGTCATTCCGCGAAGGGCAGTTCCGTCTGCCCTTCGGCGCGCATCCCGAACGTGTTGAGCGTCATCGCGACGAGCGCGTAATACCCCAGCAAGCCGACGAGATTCACGACGACCGTATGACCGAAGCGCGCAACGGCGGCGTCGTAGGTCGCATCGCTCACGCGCTTCGTGTCGTAGAGCTCGGTGGCGAAATCGAAGATGAGCTTGTCGTCGGCGTCGGCGAATGTCGGCGTGTTTCCGGTGCGCAGCGCTTCGGCGAGATCGGCGGGCAGGCCGGCGTCGAGCGCGATCGGATGATGGATGTGCCATTCCGCCTGCGAGCGCCAGCGCGCCGCGGTAACGAGAATCGCGAGCTCGGAAAGGCGCAGCGGCAGGCCGGTGTTGTAACGGCAAAACGCGCCGAGCTTCTGCGCGTTTTGCGCGAGTTCCGGACTGAAGATCCAGCCGAGGAACGGCCCGTTGAGATTGCCGCGCGGGCCGCTGAGGATGTCCTGCAAAACAGCCTTTTGTTCGTCGGACGCAGTGGCGATCTGGAAGTCGGGAAGTCGCTGGTTCATGATTCGCTCGATGTTCGTGATGTGTCGCTCGCCGGTCACGCCGCCTATGCGCCGATGACGCCGAGCGCGCCTTCGATCGCATCCGACAGCCGCTCGACGATCGTCTCGATCTGCGCGCTCGTCGTGATGAACGGCGGCGCGATGAGCACGTGGTCGCCGATGCGCCCGTCGACGGTGCCGCCCATCGGATACACCATGAGGCCGCGCTTCATCGCCTCGCTCTTGATGACCGCGTGCAGCTTGTGCTTAGGATCGAACGGCGCCTTGCTCGCGCGATCCCGCACCAGTTCGACGCCGGTGAAGAGCCCGCGCCCGCGTACATCGCCGATGAACGGATGATTCGCGTGCCGCTCGCGCAGCAATGCGCGCAGTTGCGTGCCGCGCGCTTGCACGTTGTCGAGCAGCTTGTCTTCGGCAATAACCTTCTGCACTTCGAGCGCCGCCGCGCACGCCGTCGCGTGACCGATATAGGTATGACCGTGCTGAAAGAACCCCGAACCGCCCACGATCGTATCGAAGATCTCGTTGCTGACGAGCGTCGCGCCGATCGGCTGATAGCCTGCGCCGAGACCCTTCGCGATCGCGAGAATGTCGGGCGACACGCCGTCTTCCTCGCACGCGAACAGGTAGCCCGTGCGCCCCATGCCCGACATCACTTCGTCGAGAATCAGCAGCACGCCGTACTTGTCGCAGACCGCGCGGATCTTGCGGAAGTATTCGCGCACCGGCGGCACCGCGCCCGCCGTCGCGCCGACGACCGTCTCCGCGACAAACGCCGCCACCGATTCCGCACCCAATTCGAGGATTTTCGCTTCGAGTTCGTCGGCGAGACGTTGCGCGAAGGCTTCGTCGGTTTCGCCGGCCTGCTGCTCGCGATACGCGAAGCAGGGCGAGACGTGATGCGCCTCGATCAGGATCGGCAGGAACGGCTCGCGACGCCAGGCGTTGCCGCCGATCGCGAGCGCGCCGAGCGTGTTGCCGTGATAGCTCTGCCGGCGCGCAATGAAGTGTCGTCGTTCGGGCTGACCTTTCTCGACGAAATACTGGCGCGCGAGCTTGAGCGCGGCTTCCATCGCTTCCGAGCCGCCGGACACGAAATACACGTGGCCGAGATGCTTCGGCGCGGCTTCGACGAGCAGGTCGGCAAGTTCTTCGGCAGGCTCCGTCGTGAAGAACGACGTGTGCGCGTAGGGCAACTGCTGCACCTGACGCTGGATGGCTTCGATCACGCGCGGATGGCTGTGCCCGAGACAGGAGACGGCCGCGCCGCCGCACGCGTCGATGTAGCGCTTGCCGGTCGAATCGACGATCTCGATGCCGTCGCCGCGCACGGCGACGGGAAGCCTGGCGCGTGGCGCGCGATGAAATACCGTGGACATGGTTCCCGCCTTCTGCCTTTGAGTGCGCATGCAACACGCGATGTATTATTCTAACTCGATAACAACATATGTTGTCAATGGCGCGTGTGGAGGCAACGCATTGTGTTGCGTCGATAGGGCGGGCCTCGGTTGCGCGAGCGTCGACCGGCTAGTTGGCCGCGTAGGCGCCTTGCGAGTGCAGCGCGGCTTCGGCTTGCTCCAGATTCGCGACGGCGTCCTTGCCTTCGAGCGCGAGCAACTGCGCGACGAGCATCTCGGCCAGCGCCGATGCCGCCACGAGCGACGGAAAGAACGAAGGCGATTCGTGCGAGAAGATCAGCGTGTGATCCGCGTTCAGCGCGATGGGCGAAACGGCGCTATCGGTCAGTGCGACGAGTTTCGCGCCGCGCTCGATCGCGGCCTGCGCGACGCGCACGGCTTCGATGGAATACGGCGCGAAGCTGACCACGACCACCGCGTGCTTTTTCTCGATGCCGCGCAACTGCATTTCGAGCGTGCCGGCTTCTCCGCTGACGAGACTCACCGACGGGCGGAACAGGCGATATCCGTAAAGCAAGCTGAACGCGACCGGATAGCACGACCGAAAACCCGCGACGTGAACGTGCGGCGCCTTCTTCAAGGTCTTCGCCGCTTCGACGACGCTCGCCGCGTTTTGCGCGAGCGTGAGCTCGAGATTGTGCGACTGCGCTTGCGCGAGATCGCGGCTCAGATGATTGTCGGCGCCCCCTTTCACGAGTGTCCGGGCGCGCGTCGTCAGCGCTTCGGGACGCGTGCGCACGCGGCTCACGAAGATTTCACGCAACTCGTTCCAGCCGGGGAAGCCGAGTTGCTGCGAAAGACGGACCATCGCGGCGGGCTGCACCTTGGCGCGCTCGGCGACCTTGCGCATCGAGAGGACCGCGACTTCATCGGGATAGTCGAGAAGAAATGCGGCGCCGGCCTGGAATTGCGGGCTCAGGTCGGGAAAGCGGTCGCGGATGATCGCGGCGAGTTGGTCGAAGGTGGGCACGGTCTGGATGCTTGAGAAGCGGACGCGCTATTTAAGCATGAGCCAGACCCGGAGCGGTGCGCGGTGGGAAAAGCAAAAAGCCGCTGTCCTTTTGGAACAGCGGCTTTTTGTTGAAGCTGGTGGCGAATCAGGGACTCGAACCCCGGACCTGCGGATTATGATTCCGTCGCTCTAACCGACTGAGCTAATTCGCCGAAAGAAGACGAGATTATGGCGAGCCATGAAACACCTGTCAACCCCTTCCACGCGATTTGTTAAAAGAACCGCGCGGAAGGTTGCCAGGTCTCATCAATCCTCGTGATAGACATTCGACTTGCGCGTGTCCTTCACGAACAGCATGCCGATCACGAAGGTGATGAGCGCAATCACGATCGGATACCACAAGCCTGAGTAGATATCGCCCCTCGCCGCGACGATCGCAAACGCCGTCGCCGGCAGGAAGCCGCCGAACCAGCCATTGCCGATGTGATACGGCAGCGACATCGACGTATAGCGGATCCGCGCCGGGAACATCTCGACCAGCATTGCCGCGATCGGTCCGTACACCATCGTCACGAAGATCACGAGGATCGTCAGGACCACGATCGCCATCGGCCAGTTGATCAGCGCCGGATCGGCCTTCGCCGGATAGCCCGCGCTCTTCAGCGTGCCGGCGAGCGTCTTGTCGAACGCCGCGCCTTGCGCCTTCGCATCGGCGGCCTTGCCGTCGTACGTGTTCACCACCGTCTCGCCGACCTTGATCTGCGCGAGCGTGCCCGCCGGCGCCGCCACGTTCTCATAGTTGAGACCGGCCTTCGACAGCGCGCTCTTCGCGATATCGCACGAACTCGTGAACTTCGACGTGCCCACCGGGTTGAACTGGAACGAGCACTCGTCCGGATTCGCGATCACGACGATCGGCGCCTTTTGCGTCGCGGCTTCGAGCGTCGGGTTCGTGTAGTGCGCGAGCGCCTTGAAGAGCGGGAAGAAGCTCAATGCCGCGATCAGGCAGCCCGCCATGATGATCGGCTTGCGCCCGATGCGATCCGACAGCGAACCGAAGAACACGAAGAACGGCGTGCCGATCAGAAGCGCCACCGCGACCATGATGTTCGCGCTGGTGCCATCGACCTTCAGCGTCTGCGTGAGGAAGAAGAGCGAATAGAACTGGCCCGTGTACCACACGACCGCCTGACCCGCGGTCAGGCCGAAGAGCGCGAGCAGCACGATCTTCAGGTTCTTCCACTCGCCGAACGCTTCCGTGAGCGGCGCCTTCGAGGTCTTGCCTTCGGCCTTGATACGCTCGAACACCGGCGACTCGTGCAGCTTCATCCGGATCCACACCGAGATTGCGAGCAGCAGGATCGACACGAGGAACGGAATGCGCCACGCCCACGCGCCGAACTGTTCTTCGCCGACGGCGGTGCGCACCGCGAGAATCACGATCAGCGAGATGAACAGACCGAGCGTCGCCGTGGTCTGGATCCACGCCGTCCACGCGCCGCGCTTGTTCGAAGGCGCGTGCTCCGCGACGTACGTCGCCGCGCCGCCGTACTCGCCGCCGAGCGCGAGGCCTTGCAACAGCCGCATCGCGATGAAGATCACCGGCGCCGCGATGCCGATCGACGCGTAACCCGGCAGGAAGCCGATCAGGAACGTCGACAGACCCATGATGACGATCGTGACGAGGAACGTGTACTTGCGTCCGACCATGTCGCCGAGCCGCCCGAACACGATCGCGCCGAACGGACGCACCGCGAAGCCCGCCGCGAAACCGAGCAACGTGAAGATGAAACCGGCTGTCGGATTGACGCCCGAGAAAAACGTCTTGCTGATATAGACGGCGAGCGAGCCCGCCAGATAGAAGTCGTACCACTCGAACACCGTGCCGAGCGACGAGGCGAAGATGACCTTCTTCTCCTCCGCCGTCATCGGTGCGTGGGACACGCGCCCCTCAACCGTAGCCATGTATCGTCTCCTGATTTGATTTTCGAATACGTCGGTCCGCGCCCACGCGGCTCCGGTGAGTGGATTATTGGAACGAAAACTTACGGCGTTCTGACGCGTCGCATGGAAGCCGGAGCGGCGCTCCAAACGGGGAATTGCGCGGAATGCGCGGGTATGTGAAGCGAACGATCGTTTAAGTTCTCTTAAACTCGTTCTATTCGCGCGTTGATTCCCATTCGGCGATGCTGACGCTCAGGGTTTGTCCCGGGCAGGAAAAACCCGCTGAAGGCTGACCCGAACAAGGGTTCCGGCGAGTCTCGGGCTCTCCTGATAGACGTGATCCTCGATGGCGAGGGTGCCGCCGTGCATCGCCGCGATCTCCTTGACGATGGCGAGCCCGAGGCCGCTGCCGTCGCCTTCGCGTCCGAGGATGCGATAGAAACGCTCGACCACGCGCTCGCGCTCCGCCGCGGGAATACCGAGGCCCGTGTCTTCCACTTCGAGATGCACGAGATCGAGATCGTCGTCGTCGGTCCGCACGCGCACGGTGATGCGCCCGCCGGCCGGCGTGTAGCGGATCGCGTTGTCGATCAGGTTCGACAGCATCTCGCGCAACATCACGACGTTGCCTTCCACTTCGACCGAAAACGGCGGCTCTTCATAACCGAGGTCCATGCGTTTCGCGAGCGCCGCCTGCACCCAGTCGCGCACGGCGAGCCGAGCGAGATCGGTCAGCACGATGCGCGTGAAGATCTGTCCTGTCGCGCGATTCTCGGCGCGCGCGAGCGCGAGCAATTGCGTGACGAGGCGCGCCGCGTGCTCGGAACTCATCGCGATCTGCTCGAGCGAGCGCTGTACTTCGGTCGATACGTCCTGCCGCATCGCCAGTTCCGCCTGCATGCGCAGGCCCGCGAGCGGCGTCTTCATCTGATGCGCGGCATCGGCGATGAAGCGCTTCTGGAACTCCATGTTCTGTTCGAGCCGTGTGAGCAGATCGTTGAACGACGCGACAAGCGGCGCGATTTCGGGCGGCGCGCTGCCCGCCTGGAGCGGCGAAAGGTCATCGGGGCGGCGCGCGCGGATGTTCGATTGCAACGCATGCAGCGGCGCGAGTCCGCGCGAAAGCCCGAACCACACGAGGATGATCGCGAGCGGCAGGATCACGAACTGCGGCAGGATCACGCCCTTGATGATGTCGTTGGCGAGTTGGCTGCGTTTGTCGAGCGTCTCGGCCACCTGCACGAGCACCGGCTGCGCGCTCTCCGGATTGCGTCCGGGCGCGAGGCCGGGCAGATCGACCGTGGTATACGCGACGCGGATGTCGTTGCCGCGCAGCACGTCGTCGCGAAATTCGACGATGCCCGGCTGCGGACGGTCGTCGTCGTGCGGCAGGGGCATGTCACGGTCGCCGCCGACGAGCTCTCCGCGCGTGCCGAGCACCTGGAAGAACACGCTATCGACGTTGTCGGCGCGCAGGAAATCGCGCGTCGCGTCGGGCAGACGCAACTCCGCGACGCCGTTGACCGGCTGAATCTGGCGCGCGAGCACGTAGGCATCGGCTTCGAGCGCGCGGTCGAACGGCCCGTTCGCGATCGACTTCGCGACGAGATACGTCACCGCGATGCTCATCGGCCAGAGCAGGAGAAGCGGCGCGAGCATCCAGTCGAGAATCTCGCCGAAGAGCGAGCGCGGATGCGTTTCGGCGTCGGGTTCGAGTTCGTCGGGCGGCGCGAACGGATTGGCGTAGCGCGCGTCGCGCCGGGCGTCGGAATCGTCGGCGCTCGCTGCTGCGTGGTTCTTCGACTCGGGCGACTCGGTGGAAGCGGACGACGCCATGCAGCCTACTTATAGTGATGGCTGGCCGCATCGCCGGCATGCTGCGGGCCGGTGCCATTCGTCGCGGCGACCGCTTTCTCCAGCGTGTAACCCAGACCGCGTACCGTGATGATCTTCGCGCCGCTCGGCTCGATCTTCTTGCGCAGCCGATGCACGTAGACCTCGATCGCGTTGTTGCTGACTTCCTCGCCCCATTCGCACAGATGGTTGACGAGCTGTTCCTTCGACACGAGCCGGCCGGTTCGCTGCAGCAGCACTTCGAGCACGCCGAGTTCGCGCGCGGACAGATCGATGACCTGATCGCCGATCGTCGCAATCCGCCCGACCTGATCGAAAGAAAGCGAGCCGTGCTTCACGACCGTCGGGCCGCCGCCCGCGCCGCGCCGCGTCAGCGCCCGCACGCGCGCTTCGAGCTCGTTGAGCGCGAAGGGCTTGGCCATATAGTCGTCCGCGCCGAGGTCGAGCCCTTTCACGCGTTCGTCGACGCTGTCGGCGGCGGTGAGGATCAGCACGGGCATCTGCGAGTTGCGCGCGCGCAGGCGGCGCAGCACCTCGAGACCCGGCATCAGCGGCAGGCCGAGGTCGAGGATCAGCAGGTCGAACGTCTGCAAGGAGAGAGCGGTGTCCGCCTCGACGCCATGCTTCACATGGTCGACGGCGTATCCCGATTGGCGGAGTGATCGGACGAGGCCGTCCGCGAGTATGCTGTCGTCTTCGGCAATGAGGATTCGCATCGTTGTGTGCGCCTTTATACGCCATGCATGCGCGATGAAGCGCATCGGCATTGCCGGCACCGTTTGTCGCCCGGCGCGGCGGTCTCCAGGTGTTCGTGGTTTTTGCGCGTGTCGCGCGGCGTGGAAAAAAAGCTGCGCCACGCCCGTGACATGCTTGCAAAAACTACTGTTTTTTTATACAGTGTCTGCGTGAGTGGCAAGCGCGGTTTCGTATGCTCGATCAAGCAGCGAAAAGCCCGTGAACACTGCCTCAGACGCCGTTCATCATAGCAAAGGACGATTCATGGAAGAAAGCAAGAAAGGCCCGGCTGGAATGACTGCGGAGAAGAGCAAGGCCTTGGCCGCCGCGCTCTCGCAGATCGAAAAGCAATTCGGCAAAGGGTCGATCATGCGGCTCGGCGCAGGTGAGGCGGTCGAAGACATTCAGGTGGTCTCCACCGGTTCGCTCGGACTGGACATCGCGCTCGGCGTCGGCGGTCTGCCGCGCGGCCGTGTCGTGGAAATCTACGGTCCGGAGTCGTCGGGCAAGACTACGCTCACGCTGCAGGTGATCGCAGAGATGCAGAAGCTCGGCGGCACGGCGGCGTTCATCGACGCGGAACACGCGCTCGACGTGCAGTACGCGGGCAAGCTCGGCGTGAACGTGCCGGAACTGCTGATTTCGCAGCCGGACACGGGCGAGCAGGCGCTCGAAATCGCGGATGCGCTGGTGCGCTCCGGCTCCATCGACATGATCGTCATCGACTCGGTCGCGGCGCTCGTGCCGAAGGCGGAAATCGAAGGCGAAATGGGCGACTCGCTGCCGGGTCTGCAAGCGCGTCTGATGTCGCAGGCGCTGCGCAAGCTCACCGGCACGATCAAGCGCACGAACTGCCTCGTCATCTTCATCAACCAGATCCGCATGAAGATCGGCGTGATGTTCGGCAACCCGGAAACCACCACGGGCGGCAACGCGCTCAAATTCTATTCGTCGGTGCGTCTGGATATCCGCCGTATCGGCTCGATCAAGAAGAACGACGAAGTCATCGGCAACGAAACGCGCGTGAAGGTCGTGAAGAACAAGGTGTCGCCGCCGTTCCGCGAAGCCATCTTCGACATTCTCTATGGCGAAGGCATTTCGCGTCAGGGTGAAATCATCGATCTGGGCGTGCAGGCCAAGCTGATCGACAAGGCGGGCGCCTGGTACAGCTACAACGGCGATCGCATCGGTCAAGGCAAGGACAACGCGCGTGAATTCCTGCGCGAGAATCCGGATATCGCACGCGAGATCGAGAACAAGATCCGCGAATCGCTGGGTGTGGCCGCGATGGGCGAGGCTGTCGTCGTGGGCGCCGAAACGGCCAGCGACGAGTAAGCCTCGGGCCTGAAGGACGATGCAGAAGCGCCGGTTCGGGTCCAAGGCAGACACGGCGGATGAAGGAACCGGTGACGATTCCGAATCCGTCGATCGCTACGAACGAAGCAGCGAGCGGCGCAGCGCGTCGTCGAGGACCAGCGGCCTCAAAGGCAGCAAAAAGGAACGCGCCGGCGCGAATTCACTCGCACCGGCGCGTCGCCTTTTTGAGCCTTCGAGAGAAGGTGACCGTGCCGCTAACGCAAGTGATCGAGCCGCCCGTCTCGAACAAGCCCGCGCATTGCTGAATCAGGCGACGGGGCAGCCGAAGCCGCCTTCCGTCGATAGCGCGCCGCAGACCGTCCCGCCCGCAGGCACGGACGCCGGTCTCGATTCGACGCCCTTCGCCAATCCATTCGAAGACGCCGATCCTTTCGAGCCCTTCGAACAATGCGCGCCTTCGGCGCAGGCGCCGGCCGAATCGGGCGAACCGGTCTATAGCCGCTCCAGCCAGCGCGCCCGCAAGACATCTGCAAGCGAAGTCAACAGTCCCTGGCGTCCGCAACGCTCGCTCAAGGGACGCGCACTCGCTTTCCTGTCCCGTCGCGAGTACAGCCGCGCGGAGCTGTCGCGCAAGCTGCGTCCGTATGTCGAGGAAGCCGATTCGCTCGAATCCCTGCTCGACAGTCTCGAGCGCGATGGCTGGCTGTCGAACGAGCGCTTCGTCGAGAGCGTCGTGCATCGGCGGGCGTCGCGCATGGGCGGCAGCCGGATCATCAGCGAACTGAAGCGCCACGCCGTCGGCGATGCGCTCATCGGCGAAACCGCCGACAAGCTCGCGCAGTCCGAAACCGCGCGCGCCCGGGCCGTGTGGGAAAAGAAGTACGGCGTTGCGCCCGAGACGCCAGCCGAGCGCGCCAAGCAGGCGCGTTTCCTCGCCGCGCGCGGTTTTTCGAGCGGCACGATCGGCAAGATCCTGAAAGGCGGTGACGAAGACTGGAGCGAAGAGATCGTCGACGATTGAGCGTCGAGCCGCTCGATCTGCACGCCCGTTCCTTTCGTCAGGCGCATGTCCGGCTCGAAATACCCAATATGCTAAAATTCCACGGTTTCCCCCGTACCGGCTCACTCCAGCATGCCTCTCTCGCCTCCCGCTCCCCGACATTTGCGCCATAGCCGCGCGATTCGGCTGGAAGCGTTCGAGCGCGACGACGGTCTGTGGGATATCGAAGCCTGTCTAACCGATGAGAAGCCGCGCGACTTTCAACTCGCGACGGGCGTCCGGCCTCACGGCCTGCCGATCCATGAACTCTGGCTGCGCATCACCATCGACCGCAAGCTCACCATCGTCGACGTCGAAGCGTCGTCCGACTGGTCGCCCTATGGCGCGCTGTGCGCCGAGTCCAATCCGGTCTATCGCGCGCTCATCGGCCTCAATCTGCTCCAGAATTTTCGCCGCGAAGCCAGCAAGCTGCTGCGAGGCGCGGCCGGCTGCACGCATCTCACCGAGTTGTGCGGCGTCTTGCCGACTGCGGCCATTCAGGCATTTGCCGGCGATGTCTGGAAGATCGAGGACGGCAATCCGTTCCGGCAAGCCGAAGCCGCGAATGCCGGCACGGCCCCGCACGACGAGCCGCCTTTTCAGCTGGGCCGTTGCCATGCGTTGCGTTTCGACGGACCCGCGGTCAAGGAGTATTACCCGCGCTGGTTCGGCTACGCGCCCGATGAACAATCCGACTCTGGAACAGCGGTACAAGACAGGCCGGAGACAAAGTCCGCCTCGTAGCGCGCAGGCAGCGCCTGCGTGCGCGCACGGAATTCAAATAAGAATCGAAGAATCAGCGGTTCAAGCAAACAGAAGTTCACTCCAACTCTCAGACTGAAGGAATCACGCATGAAGATTCACGAGTACCAGGGTAAGGAAATCCTGCGGAAATTCGGCGTCGCGGTCCCGCGCGGCAAACCCGTGTTCTCGGTGGATGATGCGGTCAAGGCCGCGGAAGAGCTGGGCGGCCCGGTTTGGGTCGTCAAGGCGCAGATTCACGCCGGCGGCCGCGGTAAGGGCGGCGGCGTGAAGGTCGCGAAGTCGATCGAGCAGGTCCGCGAATACGCGAACCAGATCCTCGGCATGCAGCTCGTCACGCACCAGACTGGCCCCGAAGGTCAGAAGGTCAATCGCCTGCTGATCGAAGAAGGCGCGGACATCAAGAAGGAACTGTACGTCGGCCTCGTGCTGGACCGCGTTTCGCAGAAGATCGTCGTGATGGCGTCGAGCGAAGGCGGCATGGACATCGAGGAAGTCGCGGAAAAGACGCCGGAACTGCTGCACAAGTTCGCCGTCGAGCCGTCGACCGGTCTGCAAGACAAGGACGCGGACGACCTCGCACGCAAGATCGGCATCCCGGACGCATCGATTCCGCAAGCGCGCGCGATCCTCCAGGGTCTGTACAAGGCGTTCTTCGAAACCGACGCATCGCTCGCTGAAATCAACCCGCTGATCGTGACCGGCGACGGCAAGGTGATCGCGCTCGACGCCAAGTTCAACTTCGATTCGAACGCGCTGTTCCGTCACCCGGAAATCGTCGCGTACCGCGATCTGGACGAAGAAGACCCGGCTGAAGTCGAAGCGTCGAAGTTCGACCTCGCGTACATCTCGCTCGACGGCAACATCGGCTGTCTGGTGAACGGCGCAGGCCTGGCGATGGCGACGATGGACACCATCAAGCTGTTCGGCGGCGAGCCGGCCAACTTCCTCGACGTCGGCGGCGGCGCGACCACCGAGAAGGTGACCGAAGCCTTCAAGCTGATGCTGAAGAACCCGAACCTGAAGGCGATCCTCGTGAACATCTTCGGCGGCATCATGCGTTGCGACGTGATCGCGGAAGGCGTGATCGCTGCGTCGAAGGCAGTGGACCTGAAGGTGCCGCTCGTCGTGCGCATGAAGGGCACGAACGAAGACCTCGGCAAGAAGATGCTCGCTGATTCGGGCCTGCCGATCATCTCGGCGGACAGCATGGAAGAAGCCGCGCGGAAGGTCGTCGCGGCGGCCGAAGGCAAGTAAGCGCGTTTCGCTTGTTGCCTTAAGAGAGCGTTCCACCAGATACGAATGGCGGCGCCTGGTTTTTTGCATGGCGACGCCAAACGAACAGAGGTCACTACATGTCGATTCTGATCAACAAAGACACGAAGGTCATCACGCAGGGCATTACCGGCAAGACCGGCCAGTTCCACACGCGCGCCTGCCGCGAATATGCGAACGGCCGTGAAGCGTACGTCGCGGGTGTGAACCCGAAGCGCGCCGGCGAAGACTTCGAAGGCATCCCCATCTACGCGTCCGTCAAGGAAGCGAAGGCCGAAACCGGCGCGACCGTTTCGGTCATCTACGTGCCGCCGGCGGGCGCAGCCGCAGCGATCTGGGAAGCCGTCGAAGCCGATCTCGATCTCGCGATCTGCATCACGGAAGGCATTCCGGTTCGCGACATGCTCGAAATCAAGGACCGCATGCGCCGCGAAAACCGCAAGACGCTGCTGCTCGGACCGAACTGCCCCGGTACGATCACGCCGGACGAGCTGAAGATCGGCATCATGCCGGGTCACATCCACAAGAAGGGCCGCATTGGCGTCGTGTCGCGTTCGGGCACGCTGACGTATGAAGCGGTCGGCCAATTGTCGGCGCTGGGCCTCGGCCAGTCGTCGGCGGTCGGTATCGGCGGCGATCCGATCAACGGTCTGAAGCACATCGACGTGATGAAGATGTTCAACGACGATCCCGACACGGACGCCGTCATCATGATCGGCGAAATCGGCGGTCCGGACGAAGCGAACGCCGCATACTGGATCAAGGACAACATGAAGAAGCCGGTCGTCGGCTTCATCGCGGGCGTGACGGCGCCTCCGGGCAAGCGCATGGGTCACGCTGGCGCGCTGATCTCGGGCGGCGCGGATACGGCTGACGCCAAGCTCGAAATCATGGACGCGTGCGGCATCAAGGTCACGAAGAACCCGTCGGAGATGGCCCGTCTGCTGAAGTCAGTGCTGTAAACGCATTCGGCAAACTAAGCGAGGGTTTGGTACTCTTACTGATTCCTTTCGTATAAGCCGATGAAAAGCGAGGGAGCATTGCTTCCTCGCTTTTTTTATTTCTGCCTCATGCTCGAATTTTTCTCGACGCTCCACTGGGGCGCGGTCGTTCAGATCATCGTGATCGACATCCTGCTCGGCGGCGACAACGCTGTCGTGATCGCGCTCGCCTGCCGCAATCTCCCCGATCTGCAGCGCACGCGCGGTATCGTGCTCGGCACGCTCGGCGCGATCATCCTGCGCGTGGTGCTGATCGCGTTCGCGGTGCTGCTGCTCGATGTCCCGTTTCTCAAGTTCCTGGGCGGCGTCCTGCTCCTGTGGATCGGCGTCAAGCTGATGCAGCCGGATCACGACGACCATCAGATCGACGCGTCGGACCGCCTGTGGGCTGCGGTCAAGACGATCATCGTCGCGGATGCCGTGATGAGCCTCGATAACGTGATCGCGATCGCGGGCGCGGCCGAAGCTGCCGATCCGCGGCACCGGCTCACGCTGGTGATCTTCGGCCTGATCGTGAGCATTCCGCTCATCGTCTGGGGCAGCACGCTGGTGTTGAGACTGCTGGACCGTTTTCCTGTCGTCGTGCTGTTAGGCGCGGGGCTGCTCGGATGGATTTCAGGCGGTCTCATCATCGACGACCCGTTCATCGACCGCTGGCCCGCGCTCAATACCGAACTCGTCGGATACGCGGCGCGCGCCGCGGGCGCGTTTTTTGTCGTCGCGGTGGGCTGGCTGCTCAAGCGGCGCGCGATCGCCGAAGGCAATCGCGCGGCGAGCTGAAGTTTCCTAGGCCGTTCGGCTGACTGTCGCCAGATCATCTCCCTCAATACGATCGAAGCGTCCTGTCCGCATCACGCGGAAGGGCGCTTTTCTGTCTTTTGGGAGCAACAATGACGACGATGGCTTGTAGTTTCGACGCGCCGTGCGAACGGCGCGCATGGTGGTTCGGGCGCGCGAAAGACGCACTGGCGCGCGGCTTCACGCTGATCGAACTGATGATCGTGCTCGCGATCGTCGGCGTGGTCGCGGCGTATGCGATACCCGCTTATCAGGACTATCTGGCCCGAAGCCGTGTGGGCGAGGGCATGACGCTCGCGGCGGGCGCGCGGCTCGCAGTGGCGGAGAACGCGGCGAACGGCGCGGATCTCGCGGGCGGCTTTGCGTCGCCGCCGGGCACGCGCAACGTCGAGTCCGTACACGTCGACAGCGACAATGGGCAGATCACGATCGCCTATACGACGCGCGTCGCGCCCGCCGGGTCGAACACGCTCGTGCTCGTGCCTTCGACACCCGACAACGCCGATGCGCCCACGGCGCGCATCGCGCTCAGCCGCGGTGCGGTGCAGGCGGGATCGGTGACATGGGAGTGCTTCGCGGGTGCGAAGACGGCGTCGTCGCTGCCCGCGCCGGGCGCCGGCCCGGTACCCGCGCAAGCGCCGACATTGCCGGCCAATCTGGCGCCGCCGGAGTGCCGCGCGTAAGCAGTGCGAGCGAGGGAGACGCGTGAGCCCGAGCGCGGCGGCAGGATTTACGACGCCGCCGCCCTTGCGCTCCGTCGTTTTTGCGCGAAAGGCAGCGATTTCGTAGCAATTCCGGCGGTTCGACGGACAGCGGGGACAAAGTTTTGTATAGTGCGCCGGTTGCCGACGTTCCCCGTACCTCATGCCTTCCCAATACGCGCGCTTTCTCTGCTTTGCCGTCCTCTGTCTTGCGTTGACGATTCCCTTCACGGTCGTCAACCATACCTATCCGATTCCGACCTTCTACGCCGAATACAGCGCGCTCGCACTTTATCTGGCGCTCGGTGCGACGGTTGCGCTCCTCGTGCGCGTATCCGAGCCGAAAGTGCCGTTCGCGTCGCCGGTCGTCGCATTGATGCCGCTCGCGTTCGGTGCGCTGCTCGTCGCGCAGACGGTGCTGTTGCCGGTCGCGCAGCCGTCGATGAACTGGCTCGGCGGCGCGTATTTGCTCGCGTCGTTCGTCGCAGTCCACACCGGCTTCGGCTTCGTGCGGGCAGGGCTCGCGGAGAAGGCGCTGCGGATCGGCGCGGCGGCGTTGATGGTCGGCGGGCTGTTCGCGGTCTTCTGCCAGATCGTGCAGTTGCTGCATCTCGAAGTGAAGTTCACGCCCTTCGTGGTCGCGTACAACGTGATGATCGAGCGACGTCCGTTCGGCAACATGGCGCAGGCGAATCACCTCGCGACCGTGATCGCGTTCGCGCTGGCGGCTGCGCTTTATTTCGTGCAGACGCGGCGGCTGCCGATCGTCCTGTGGCTGATCTTGTCGGCGGTGTACTCGCTCGGGCTCGCGTTGACCGTGTCGCGTGGACCGTGGCTGCAGACGGCGGTGATCGTGGTCGCAGGTTTCTGGATGGCTTTCGTCCTCGGGCGGCCGGTCGCGTCGGAAGGCATGGACGGTCCGGGCCGGCGCGATGCGCGCGCGTGGATCGTCCCGATTCTGCTCGCCATCGTCTTCTTCGCGGTGAACGCGGCCGTGCGCTGGGCGAACGTGCGCTTCGACTTCGGGCTCGCGCAATCGGCGGCGGAGCGCATGCAGGAAGCGAGTCAGATCGCGCCGCGCCTCGCGCTCTGGAAGTACGGCTGGACGATGTTCAAGACCCATCCGCTGCTGGGTGTCGGCTGGGGTGAGTTTCCGCGCTATCAGTTCGACCTCGTGCGCGACCTGGGCGGCGTCGAGATCGCGAACAACGCGCACGACATCTTCATCGACCTGCTCGCGAAAACGGGCGCGTTCGGCGTGGCGATTCTGGTCGCGGGCGTCGCGTTCTGGCTGATTCGCGTGCTGCGTGCGCCGCAGACGCCGGCGCGCATTTTTGCGCTGTCGCTGCTCGGCGTGCTGATGATGCATGCGCTCGTCGAATATCCGCAGCAGTACATGTTCTTCCTGATGCCGGCGATGCTCGTCATCGGACTTCTGGAGACGCGGCCTCTGCGTCTGGTCGCGCGCCCGCTGTCGTATGGCGTGTATGTCGTGCTCGTGTTCGGCGGGCTCGCTGCGTTGTACCCGACGCTGCGCGACTACAACCGCGCCGAGGTGCTTTATTACGGGGCGCGGCCGGCGGAGCAGTATCGCGATAATCCGTCGTTCCTGTTCACGGCGTGGGGCGAATACGGTGCGGCGACGCTGCTGCCGATCAACGCGCAGAACGTCGAAGAGAAGCTTGCGGCGCATCGGCAGGCGATCGCGCTGTTGCCGGGCGAAACCGTGTTGCGCCGATATGCGGTGCTCCAGGCGCTCGCCGGGCAGAAGGCGGAGGCGCTCGATACGATGGCGCGTCTGAAGATTTTCTCGACGCAATTGCACGACTGGCCGAAGCAGCTTCTGGCCGTCTACGATCTGACCGATGAAGCGGGCAAGCCGCTGGCGTCGTTCAAGGCGGATCTGGTGAAGCTGTACGGAGTACCGTTGCCGAATGAGGAGCCTTCGGCGGAGGACGATGAGGAGTGAGGAATTTGGCGTATGGGTCTGCCTTCAGGCGCTCAAGTTGTTCCAAGTAGGCCCTTGTTTTGAGAGATATGTTTGCAATTGCACCGACCGATCTCGACTGGTTTTATCAACTCAGAGCTGCGCCGACGGGACGTTTTGTCAATTTTTGGACGCCGACTCCTTGGCGCGTAAGAGGGCTGAGCGAGGGTGATCGACTGTATTTTCTGTTGAAGGCTCCGATACGAAAAATCGGCGGATACGGCATCTTCAGTCGCTATGTAGACATGACCGCCGCCGAAGCGTGGGAGACGTATGGGCTGGGGAATGGTGTCGACAGTCAGGCGAACCTGGTCGCGAAGATTCAGGCGTTTGCGCAGAAGCGATCGAACGACTTTGTGGCGGCATCTAATCCTTTGATCGGATGTATTGAATTAGAAGATCCTGTGATGCTGGACGATGATCGCTGCTTCGATCCCGAATCGGTTGGTCATCCATTCCCCCGGCAGATCGTCAAGCTCAAGTATTTTCACGAGCACGACAATCTCATGCTGCAACTGAGAGAACGTTCAATAACGAACGCGTTTGAGATGGTGACGGGCGCTGCGAGTCGCAAACCCGCGCTACGTAAGGATCGGAAAGGGCAGTCTGCGTTTCGTCAACGAATACTGCGCAACTATGATCATCGCTGTAGTGTCTATGGCGAGTCCGTTGTCGAGTTGTTGGAAGCCGCGCACATTCAGCCGTACATCAATGAAAATAGCAACCACGCCCAAAACGGCCTCTGCCTTCGCGTGGATTTGCACAGGCTCTTTGATGAGGGTTTGCTTGCAATTTCGGATGAACTCACTCTGATGGTGAGTTCGCAGTTAGCGGGCACCTCCTATGAAGCGCTGGAAGGGAAAAAGCTTAAACTTCCGGCAGATCCGGCGGCGCGCCCGTCGACTGAAGCACTGGCATTCCATCGAAAGAGCTTCCGATAGCGTGTTTTGGCCCCGGGTCTGACTGCTATCGAAGTCACATGAAAATCGGATTGCGATGCGGCGTGGCTGAGCGCTACGTCTGCGCCACCCAATCCCCCGACTTCCCCCCATGCTTCTCCATGACCTTCACATTCGTGATCGTCATCCCCCGATCCACCGCCTTGCACATGTCGTAGATCGTCAGCAAGCCGACCTGCACGGCGGTCAGCGCTTCCATCTCCACGCCCGTGCGCCCGACCGTCTCCACGCGCACTTCGCAATGCACGCCGGGCAGCGTTTCATCGATCATGAAATCCACCGCAACGCGCGTCAGCGCCAGCGGATGACACAGCGGAATCAGATCCGCCGTGCGCTTCGCTCCCTGAATCGCGGCGATGCGCGCCACGCCGAGCACATCGCCTTTTTTCGCGCGGCCTTCGCGGATCAGTGCCAAGGTGGGTGCGAGCATCGCGATCGAGCCGCGTGCAACGGCGACACGACGCGTTTCGCTTTTCGCGCCGACATCGACCATGTGGGCCTCGCCGGCGGCATCGAAATGGGTGAGTCCGGACATCGCATCTCCTTCGAATGGGCGCCTATCATACCAGCGTGAAATCGCGCGATTTTCCGTGGAAAACGTCGCGGTCCGGTGCAACGCACCGCCGACCCGAGACGCGCCCCGCGCGACACTTGATACGATAAGCTCGTTTTGGTTTCCGGGCCGATCGAGCCGACTATCGGCGCTGCGCCCGTTTCGCGCCATGCTTTTGACACGTCCGAGCCGCGTGCTCGCCTCGCTGCTATGCGTCGCTCTCGCCATGCCGCCCGCGGCGCTGGCGCAGACGGGCTCGCCTTCCGCGAGCCCGACCGGCACGCTCGCGGCCTCGCAACTGCGTTCATCGCAGGAAAACAGCGCGGGCGACGTGCCGCCCAATGTCGCGGAAGGCGTGTTCGGTGTCTATGGCGGCGCCGAAAGCCGCTTCGCGAATCGTCCCGGCACCATGTCGGGCCTGCGCGCGCCGCTGTCGTCGGTGCAGCTTCCGGATCTCGGCGACGGCTCCGGCGGCTCGCTCACGCCGCAGGCCGAGCGCAAGGTCGGCGAACGGATGATGCGCGAAGTGCGCGCCGACCCCGACTATCTCGACGACTGGCTGCTGCGTGATTACCTCGATTCCATCGCGTCCAAACTTTCCGCCGCGGCAGCCACGCAGTATCTCGGCGGCTATCGGCCGGATTTCGACCTTTTCGCGGTGCGCGATGCGCAGATCAACGCGTTTTCGATGCCGGGCGGCTTCATCGGCGTGAATACGGGCTTGATCGCCGCGACGCAAACGGAGTCGGAACTGGCGTCGGTGATCGGCCACGAAATGGGTCACGTGCTTCAGCGGCACATCGCGCGGATGCTCGGCACGCAGGAAAAGAGCACGTACGCCGCGCTCGCCGCGATGGTCGCCGGCATGCTCGCGGGCCTGCTCGCGCACAGCGGCGACCTGGGCATGGGCATCGCGATGGGCGGCCAGGCATTCGCCGTCGACAATCAACTGCGCTTCTCGCGCGCGGCCGAGCACGAGGCGGATCGCGTCGGGTTCCAGATGCTCACCGCCGCCGGTTACGATCCCTACGCGATGGCCGCGTTCTTCGAGCGCCTTGACCGCTCGTCGATGGCCGACAACGGCGTGCCGCCCTACGTACGCACGCATCCGCTCACGATCGATCGCATCGCCGACATGGAAGGCCGCGCGCGGCGCGTGCCGTACAGACAGCCGCGTCAAGCGGGCGAATACGCTTTCGTGCGCGCCCGCGCGCGCGTGCTGCAAGTGAATTATGCGAGCGATTATCGGGAGGTCGCGAGCCGGCTCAAATCGGAGATCGAAGATCAGACGGCGCTCAATCCGGCGTCGAACTGGTATGGAATCGCGCTCGCGCAATCGCTGATGGGCAACTACGATGCCGCCAGCGACGCGCTCGCCAAAGCGCGCAAGCTGTTCGAGGGCGAGGAGGCGAGTGCGGCGGCGGCATCGGCGCAAGTGCAACAGCAGGATCGCGCCGCGCCGCCGAAGCAGACGGTCGCGAGCGCGCCGCCTGTGCCTTCACGCGACAAGGGCGCCGGACCATCGTTGCGCAACGCGGATGCTTCGATGGTCGCGACGCCGCTCAACAACGCGCGCGCGACCCTGAGCCTCGGCCACGCGCCGCAGCCCGATACGACGACGGCCCAGCCGCCTCACCCGGGCAGCGACATCGCGCTGCCGCCGGTTCACGTCGAAGCCCGGTCGACGCCGGCTTCGAAACCTCAGCCCGCGCCGCCGACGCTGCGCAGCACGCCGAGCCTCGACGTGCTCGCAGCCGACATCGCCCGCCGCGCGGGCCGCAACGACGACGCGATCCGACTCGCGGACATCGCGCAGAAGCGCTGGCCGGAGTCGCACGCGGCCATCGACGTGCATCTGCAGACGCTGCTTTCCGCTCGCCGCTTCGCCGAAGCGCAGACGCTCGCGCGCCGCGAAACACGCGCCGAGCCGACGCGGCCCGACTGGTGGCTCTATCTCGCGCAGGCGAGCGCGGGTCTCAACGATCCGCTGCAGCAACATCAGGCGATGGCCGAGAAGTTCGCGCTGGACGGCGCGTGGCCGTCCGCGATCCGGCAACTGAAGGAAGCGCGCGACGTGAAGACCGCGAGTTTCTACGATCTTTCGACGATTTCCGCGCGCCTGCGCGATTTCGAGACGCGCTACAAGGAAGAGCGCGAGATGGAGAAGAACAGCTAGCTCAGTCCTTCTTCGCGGCGGCGCGCGCGGCGGGGCTCGCGACGAAGCCGAAGCGCGTCGCGATATCGGCGCGCGCGACCGGTTGCACGGACAGGTCGACGCCGTCGCGCCAATGGAACACGCCGCGCCTGCCTGCATCGTCGAGCGACGCGTGATTCGCGAACAGTTCGAGATCGTGATCGTGCAGGGCCGCCACGCGCGCGGGCGATGCGGCATCGGATGCATCGGAAAAGAGGATGCCGCCCTCGTCGTCGATCCACGCCTGCACAGGCTCGAACGCCGCGCCCGCCTGATCGGTCAGGCGCAACACGCCGTCTATCGCATGGAGGCGCACGATCCAGGGCGTGTACCCCAACTCCACATACACGCGCTGCGGGCCGTTCTGGAAAAACCATTGGCCTTCGGCGTCGCGTTCGTAGTTGCGGTTGATGAAGCCGAGCAGCGCCTCGTGGCGGATCGGCGTGCCGAGCTCGCCGGCGGCTTGCGCGGCGTCATCGCGCATGCGCCATTGACCGCGCCGGTCGAGCAGCAGCCAGCCGGTGCAATGCGGAACGTTGGGCCATTTGGCGAGCGCCTGTTTGACGATTTCATCCATGATCGTTCAGGAAACGAAGTTCTCCAGATAACCGAACACACGCAGCGACAACCAGTCGATGCGGCCCGGAAACGGTCCCGTCATGAAGCCGACGTGTCCGCCGTGGTTCGGTTGATCGAGCGTGACGCGCTCCGACACTTCGGCCATCGAAGGCAGTGCGAACTCGGGCAGAAAGGGATCGTTGCGCGCGTTCAGCAGCAGCGCGGGCACTTCGATGTGCTTCAGATGCGCGCGAATCGTCGCCGTCGACCAGTAGTGGTTGGTGTCGCGAAAGCCGTGCAGCGGCGCGGTGACGACGTTATCGAACTCGTACAGCGTGCGCGCGGCGAGCACGGCATTGCGATCGTAGAGACCGGGATACTGCCCGAGCTTCGCGAGCGCCTTCTTCTTGAGCGACTTCAGGAAGCTGCGCGTATAGACCATGCCGAAGCCCTGCGAGATCGCGAGGCCGCCCGCGTGGACATCGAGCGGCGCGGAGATGGCGGCCGCCGCGCTGACGATCGATGCATCCCTGCCGCTCTGACAAAGCCAGTGCAGCAGCACGTTGCCGCCGAGCGAGACGCCCGCCGCGACGATCGGCCCGCGATGCGTCTGTGCGAGCCGCCGCAGAATCCAGTCGACTTCGGCGCTGTCCGCCAGATGATAGAAGCGCGGCAGCAGGTTGAGCGGTCCGCTGCAACTGCGGAAATGCGGCACGACGCCGTGCCAGCCGCGCGCTCGGGCGGCGGCCATCATCGTGCGGGCGTAGTGCGAGTCGGAATTGCCTTCGAGGCCGTGAAAGAGCACGAAGAGCGGGGCGTTCGCGGGGGGCTCGCCGCCGGCATCGTGCGCGAGATAGTCGAGATCGATGAAATCGCCGTCGGGCGTATTCCAGCGCTCGCGCCGGTAATGCACGATGGGCTTGCGGCCGAACAGGGCAGGGACGATGGTCTGCGCGTGACTCGTCGGCAGCCAGCGCGGCGCGCTGTAGAGCCACTCGGCGGCGCTGGGCGCGACGAGGCGCGCGGTTTCCCTCAGTGCCACGGCGGGCGCCTTGTCCACGAACGACGAATCGTGTTTCAACAACGGATCGCGCTTCATGGCCCCTCCCCACAGACGTCTTCTTCAGCGCTTCAAATCTTTAGTGCAGCGGTCCCTGACCGTGACGCAGCTTCGCGGCGAACTGGCCCGCGGTTTCGAGCGGCATCTCGCTCGCGTGAATGTGCGCGATGCGCCACTCGCCGCGCTCGTGAACCATCACGTAGGTCGTGTAGATCATGCGCGGCGCGGCGGCGGGCGCTGCCGGCTGATGCGCCTCGGCGATCGCATACACGACCGTGCCCAGGCTGTCGTACACGCGAATATCGAGCGGCTCGATGGTCACGGGCTGCGTTTCGAATTGCTTGCCGAGACCGGCGCGGATGCTTTCCAGCCCGTGCAGATGCGTGCCGTCCGCGCACACGCAGGTGGCGAACTCCTCGTCGATCCACAGCGACATCACACTGTCGATGCTGTTGTCCGCGACTGCCTGATAGTAAGCGTTGAGAGTATCGGCGGCGGCTTCGAAGAGGCGGGCGAAACGTGGCATGGCTCGTGGGTCTCTGGCATTCGGTGCAGGCGCCGCGCGAAGCCGCTCATGCGGCGGAACGACGACAACGGCGCGCTGCATCGGTCATTGGTCAAAGCATGCCCCCGTTCGGAGACATTCGCGTGTCCGCACCCGCACACACGGCTGGAAACCGCGAGATGAACGCGCGTTTTCGACGCGTGAGCGCAACATCAGCGATGCGCGAGCAGCATTCCGCGCAAATCGCCGAAGACCTGTTCGGCCGAGAGTTCGCGAAGGCAGTTCAGATGGCCGAGCGGACACTCGCGGGCAAAGCACGGACTGCATTCAAGATGCAGCCATTGTACCTTTGCGAGATCGGACAAGGGCGGCGTGTGGCGCGGATCGGTCGAGCCGTAGACCGCGACGAGCGGCCGGCGCGATGCGGCAGCGACATGCATCAGGCCGGAATCGTTGGTCACGACCGCGCTCGCCCGCGAAATCAGCGCGCACGCCTCGCCGAGCGAGGTCTGGCCGCACAGGTTGCGCACCATCGGCGCACGCTCCGCGATGGCCTGGGCGATCGGCGCATCCTTGTTCGAGCCGAGCGCGATGATGCGCGCATACGGGAACGACTGCGCGATGAACTGCGCGAGCGACGCGAAATGCTCCGGCGGCCAGCGCTTGGCCGGGCCGTACTCCGCGCCCGGACAAAACACGACGAGCGGCGTGCGGGTATCGAGGTTGAAGCGCGCCGAGACGCGCGCCGCTTCGTTCGGATCGGACTCTAGGCGCGGCACGGGCAGCGTCTGCGCGTCGGGTAGCGCGGCGGCTTCGGGCTGGGCGAACCGGTCGACGAACGGCAGCTTCGCGCCCGGCGCGAAGGCGAGCGCCGCGTAATGCGCGGTCATCGGCGGACGCTCGGTCTTCGGCGGATTCGCGTGGCGCACGTTCAACAGCCCGTAGCGGCTCTCGCCCTTGTAGCCGATGCGCAGGTTGATGCCCGCCATCCACGGGATCAGCGCGGATTTGACGGAATTGGGCAGCACATAGGCGGCGTCGTAGCGGACATCGCGCAAATCGCTCGCGAGCTGCCAGCGGCGCAGCAGTTGCAGCTTGCCGTGGGCGAGATCCGTCGCGTAGACATCGCTAATTTCGGGCATGCGCTCGAGGACGGGCGCGACCCAGGTGGGCGCGACGGCATCGATCGCGATACGCGGATGGAGCTTGCGCAAAAGCGTGAAGAGCGGCTGCGCCATCAATGCGTCACCGATCCAGTTCGGTGCTATAACCAGCGCACGGCGCATCTGTCGTTATCCGATCTCAAAATGAACGCGGCCTGCCGCCTTCGGGCGGGCCGTCGATTGTCATGGGTCTGATGTGCGCCTTTCGCTTTCCGGCGCGGACGAATAAGGTGTCGGCGCCCGGTCGATGCCCGGCGCCCGGCGCGCGTTCAGTGACCGCCCTTGAGCACTTCGCCGTCTTTCAGCTTGTAGCGGGTGCCGCAGTACGGGCAGCGCGCTTCGCCGTGAGTCACGTCGATGAATACGCGCGGATGCGTGCTCCAGCGCTGCATCTTCGGGTTCGGGCAGAAGGCGGGCAGGTCCTTCGCCGACAGTTCCACCAGCGGCATTTCCTTCAGGTCGCTCATTGCTATCTCTTTTCCAGGTGCGGGGAGAGGCGGGCGTGGCCCGCCGCTTGAAGCATCAAACCTTCGCGAGCCAGCTCGCGTATTTCTCGTTCTTGCCGCCGACGACGTCGAAGAACGCGCTTTGCAGCTTCTCCGTGATCGGACCGCGCTTGCCTGCGCCGATGGTGCGGTTGTCGAGCTCGCGGATCGGCGTGACTTCGGCGGCGGTGCCGGTGAAGAACGCTTCGTCGCAGGTGTAGACCTCGTCGCGGGTGATGCGCTTTTCGATCACCGGGATGCCGAAATCGCGCGCGAGCGTGATGACCGTGTCGCGCGTGATGCCGTCGAGGCACGACGCGAGATCGGGCGTGTAGATCTTGCCGTTGTTCACGAGGAAGAAGTTCTCGCCGGAGCCTTCGGACACGTAGCCGTCGACGTCCAGCAGAAGGGCTTCGTCGTAGCCGTCGGCCACGGCTTCCTGATTCGCGAGAATCGAGTTCACGTACCAGCCGGACGCCTTCGCGCGCACCATCGACACATTCACGTGATGGCGCGTGAACGACGACGTCTTCACGCGGATGCCCTTCGCGAGGCCGTCTTCGCCGAGATACGCGCCCCACGGCCATGCGGCGATGGCGACGTGGATCGTGTTGCCCTTGGCCGAAACGCCGAGCTTTTCCGAGCCGACCCAGATGATCGGGCGGATGTAGCACGACTCAAGATTGTTCGCCTTCACCACTTCCAGTTGCGCGGCTTCGAGCGTCGCGGCGTCGAACGGGACGTCCATCTGGAAGATCTTCGCCGAGTTGAGCAGGCGCTTCGTGTGTTCCTTCAGGCGGAAAATCGCCGTGCCCTGCGCGGTCTTGTACGCGCGCACGCCTTCGAAGACGCCCATGCCGTAGTGCAACGTGTGGGTCAGAACGTGGATCTTGGCATCACGCCAGTCGATCAGCTTGCCATCCATCCAGATCTTGCCGTCGCGGTCGGCCATTGACATACGATTCTCCTAGCTGTCTCGTTCAAGTGAGTTCGGGGCAAGCCGCCCGAATGTCCTTGGGCGGCGTTCGTGCTTCGGCTTCTTGCCGAGGAACGCGGCTTCGGGGGCGCAAAGCCGGCGAAAGACCGTCATTTTAGCGTCTTTTCACGATGAAACCGATCTTGGAGCGCCTTTCACGACGCTATAATTTGCCTTTCGCCGTCCGCTGAAAACAGCGCAACGAAACGACGAAGCCCGACATTCCCGATTTTCCCGGTTTTTCCCGCTCCATCGCGCCATCGATCGAGGCCGCGCAGTGGCGTCACGGGTGGTCATACTCGCCTCGCATCCGCTCATGCTCGACCGGCTGACCGACACGAATCGCCGCGCTTTCTTCGAGGGCGTGCGCACTTTCTCGCCCGCCGTCCTGGCGACGTTCTCCTGGGGCCTCGTCACCGGCGTCGCGATGACGAAGTCCGTGCTCACGGTGCCTCAGGCGCTCGGCATGTCGTTCGCGGTGTACGCGGGCTCGTCGCAGCTCGCGGTGCTGCCGCTCTTCGCCGCGAAACTGCCGCTCTGGACGATTCTCCTGACCGCCGCGATGGTCAATCTGCGCTTCGTGATCTTCAGCGCGGGCCTCGCGCCGCATTTTTCGTATTTGCCCCTGAAGCGGCGTCTGCTGCTCGGCTATTTCAACGGCGACATCATCTATTTGATGTTTTCGAAGCGGAATTTCCCGGTCGGCTGGCAGCCCGGCAAGGAGGCGTTCTTCTGGGGGCTGGCGGTGTCGAGCTGGTGTTCCTGGCAGACCTCGTCGGTGCTCGGAATTCTGCTGGCGAGCCTGATTCCCGATAACTGGGGCCTCGAGCTGGCCGGCACGCTCGCGCTGATCCCGCTCATCGTCTCGGCGATCGCCACGCGCTCGACGCTCGCGGCCGTCGCGGTGGCGAGCGTCGTCGCGCTGCTGGCCTTAGATCTGCCGTATCGCTTCGGCTTGCCGCTCGCGGTGTTCGCGGCGCTGTTCGCGGGCACGCTCGCGGATGTCGTGGCCGAGCGCGCCGCGCCGAAGCCCGCCGCCGATGGCAAGAGCGACAAGCCCGCCGCCACGAGGACCGTTCGATGAGCGCGCTTCAGGTCTGGCTCGCGATTCTCGGCATGGGCCTCGTCACGGCGGTGACGCGCGCGCTCTTTCTGATCGGCGGCGAGCGCATGGTGCTGCCGCCGCGCGTGCAGCGCGTGCTGCGCTATGCGCCGGCCGCGGCGCTCGCGGGCGTCGTCGTGCCGGATCTGCTGGAGACGCCCGCGGGCATTTCGCTCGCGCTGTCGAATCATGCGCTGTGGGCGTCGGCGGCGGGGCTGGCATATTACCTGTGGCGGCGCGGCATGATGGGCACGATCGCCATCGGCATGCTGGTGTTCACGCTGCTGCGGCTCGCGGCGTGACACGCGCCCGCGTGCCGCGTCAAATACGCGTCATCAACGATTGCCCGCTAAAAGCGGCCGGGTTGATCGGTTAAAATGAGGGTCTTTCCCGAGTGAGCGAGGTCGAAAGTGTGTCCGGCAGTCACCGCGCTACGGTTTTGCAATTCGCCGCTCCCGGCTGCATCGCCGCGCCCGAGCAGGGTTTGCGCGCATCTCCGGATTTCTCCGTCCGATCTCTTTCTCCCGTTTCCCGCACGCGCGTTCGGCTTCGACGCGCGTCCTTCGCCCCCGGCTTGATCCGCGCGCGAGCCGCCCTGCCCGGCGGCCCGCGCGCGGTGACTCCACGAACCGGCCCCGCCCCGACGGCCGTTCCCGCCCGAACCGCTTCTTAATCTACGTTGACTCCCATGACGAAAGTACTGCGTTTCACCGATCTGATCGCCGAAGGCAAAGTCTCCGGCAAGCGTGTGTTCATCCGCGCGGATCTCAACGTGCCGCAAGACGATGACGGCAACATCACCGAAGACACGCGCGTGCGCGCCTCGGTCCCGGCGATCAAGGCCGCGCTCGATGCGGGCGCGGCCGTAATGGTCACCTCCCATCTGGGCCGTCCGACCGAAGGCCAGTTCAAGCCGGAAGACTCGCTCGCGCCGGTTGCGAAGCGTCTGTCCGAGCTGCTCGGCCGCGACGTGCCGCTCGTCGCCGACTGGGTCGACGGCGTCCAGGTGCAGCCGGGCAACGTCGTGCTGCTGGAAAACTGCCGCTGCAACAAGGGCGAGAAGAAGAACGACGACGGCCTCGCGCAGAAAATGGCGAAGCTCTGCGACGTCTACGTCAACGATGCGTTCGGCACCGCGCACCGCGCCGAAGCCACGACGCACGGCATCGCGAAGTACGCGCCCGTGGCATGCGCCGGCCCGCTGCTCGCCGCCGAGCTCGATGCGCTCGGCAAGGCGCTCGGCAACCCGAAGCGTCCGCTCGTCGCGATCGTCGCGGGCTCGAAGGTGTCGACCAAGCTCACCATTCTCAAGTCGCTCGCCGAGAAGGTCGATCAGCTGATCGTCGGCGGCGGCATTGCCAACACGTTCATGCTCGCGTCGGGCCTGAAGATCGGCAAGTCGCTGGCTGAAGCCGACCTCGTCGGCGAGGCGAAGGAAATCATCGAGCAGGCGCGCACGCGCGGCGCGTCGGTGCCGATTCCGAGCGATGTCGCGACGGCCAAGGAATTCGCCGCGACCGCGAAGGCCGAGATCAAGCCCGTCGCCGACGTCGCCGACGACGACCTGATTCTCGATATCGGCCCGGATACGGCCAAGGCGCTCGCCGCGCAACTGGAAACGGCCGGCACCATCGTGTGGAACGGGCCGGTCGGCGTGTTCGAGTTCGACCAGTTCGGCAACGGCACGAAGACGCTCGCGCAGGCCATCGCCAGTTCGTCGGCCTTCTCGATCGCGGGCGGGGGCGACACGCTCGCGGCGATCGCGAAGTACAACATCCACGACAAGGTGAGCTACATCTCGACGGGCGGCGGCGCGTTCCTGGAATTCCTGGAAGGCAAGACGCTGCCCGCGGTCGAAGTGCTCGAATCCCGCGCCGGGGCTTAAGGCGTTGGCGGCCCGAGGCAATCCGGCGAAGGCAGGCAAGAAGGGCGCGCAAGCAGCCGGCGGCGCGCAAGAAGAAGTGACGCAGGACGTGATCGACAGCGGGGCGCTCGACGCCGCCGCTGAAGCAGCTTTGGTGATCGCGGAAGCGGCTCGGCCAGAATCGGCATCACCCGAAGGCGAAGCCGCAGTGCCGGCGACGCCTCCGGTCATCATCGGCGGCGTGCCCGCCCATGCCCTGAAAGACATCGACAAAGCGACGCCGGCCCGGACCGGCGCGCGCGCGCAACCGGTGAGCAACACCTCGCCGCAAGCGCAACGTGCTCGCAGCCTCAACACGGGCGTTCCTACAGAGACGAGGAAAGACATGCATCGCGCTACCAAGATTGTTGCCACCATCGGCCCGGCTTCCACGAACCCGGACATCCTGCTGCAAATGCTGCAGGCGGGCCTCGACGTCGTACGCTTCAACTTCTCGCACGGCACCGCCGACGATCACCGCCAGCGCGCCGAAATCGTGCGCGAAGCGGCGCGTCAGGTGGGCCGCGAAGTCGCGATCATGGCGGACCTGCAAGGCCCGAAGATCCGCGTCGGCAAGTTCGAGAACAACAAGACCATGCTCGTCGCGGGCAATCCGTTCATCCTCGATGCGAACTGCACGCTCGGCAACAACGAGCGCGTCGGCCTCGACTATAAGGATCTGCCGCGCGATCTGCGCGCGGGCGACGTGCTGCTGCTCAACGACGGTCTCATCGTGCTCGACGTGACGCGCGTGATCGGCGAGGAAATCCACACGACGGTGAAGGTCGGCGGCGAGCTCTCGAACAACAAGGGCATCAACCGCCAGGGCGGCGGCCTCACCGCGCCCGCGCTGACCGAGAAGGACATGGAGGACATCAAGACGGCGATGTCGCTCGGCGCGGATTTCGTCGCGGTGTCGTTCCCGAAGAATGCGACCGACATGGAAATGGCGCGCCAGCTCGCGAACATCGCGGGCGCGCCGTACGGCATCAAGCCGAAGATGATCGCGAAGATCGAGCGCGCCGAAGCGATTCCGGCGTTGCAAGGCATTCTCGATGCATCGGACGGCATCATGGTCGCGCGTGGCGATCTCGCGGTCGAAGTGGGCAACGCGGCGGTGCCGGCGCTGCAAAAGCGCATGATCCGCATGGCGCGCGAGTCGAACAAGCTCGTGATCACCGCCACGCAGATGATGGAATCGATGATCCATGCGCCCGTGCCGACGCGCGCCGAAGTGTCGGACGTCGCGAACGCCGTGCTCGACGGCACCGACGCCGTGATGCTGTCCGCGGAAACCGCCGCCGGCAAGTATCCGGTGACGACCATCGAGACGATGGCGGCCGTGTGTATCGAGGCGGAGAAGTCGGAAGAGTCGCAGCTCGACCGCGATTTCCTCGACCGCACGTTCACGCGCATCGACCAGTCGATCGCGATGGGCGCGCTCTTCACCGCGTTCCATCTCGGCGCGAAGGCCGTCGTCGCGCTGACGGAATCCGGCTCGACCGCGCTGTGGATGTCGCGTCACTGGACGCACGTGCCGATCTTCGCGCTGACGCCGCGCGTATCGAGCGAGCGCACGATGTCGCTGTATCGCAACGTGACGCCGCTGCACGTCGACACCAACATGGACCGCGACGCCGCGCTGAATCAGGCGCTGGAAGTGGTCGTGTCGAAGGGCTACGCAGCGCGCGGCGACATGGTCGTGCTGACAGTGGGCGAGCCGATGGGCCAGGCGGGCGGCACCAACACGCTGAAGATCGTGCGCGTCGGCGACCACATCTGACTCCATCGCAGGCAAATAACCAGGCAGTAAGCAGGCAATAACGAGAAAGATGCGCGGTCCAAGGGCCGCGCGGCTTGACGCAGGTCTTGGAGCGCTCGCCGCGCCAGCAGCGGCGAGCGCTCCGACAAGCGCGCAAGACGACGAGGCCGTCTTCGTCAGTCGACGCAACCATTAAGCCGAAAACCGCCCGAGAGCGGAATCGAGCGCGCTGCAGAATTCGTTTCACATCATGGAGTCTCACCACAATGCCTCTCGTATCAATGCGTCAACTGCTGGATCACGCAGCCGAACACGGCTACGGCCTCCCGGCATTCAACGTCAATAATCTCGAACAAGTGCAGGCGATCATGTCGGCCGCGAACGAAGTCAACGCGCCCGTCATCATGCAGGCGTCCGCCGGCGCGCGTAAGTACGCGGGCGAAGCGTTCCTGCGCCATCTGATCGAGGCCGCCGTCGAGTCGTACCCGCATATTCCGGTCGTGATGCATCAGGATCATGGCCAGTCGCCCGCAGTGTGCATGGCCGCGATCCGCTCGGGCTTCACCAGCGTGATGATGGACGGCTCGCTCGAAGCCGACGGCAAGACCGTCGCGTCGTACGAGTACAACGTCGCGGTGTCGAAGCAGGTCGTGGAGTTTTCGCATTCGATCGGCGTCACCGTCGAAGCCGAACTGGGCGTGCTCGGCTCGCTCGAAACCATGAAGGGCGACAAGGAAGACGGCCACGGCGCCGAAGGCACGATGACGCGCGAGCAGCTTCTGACCGACGTCGAGCAGGCCGCCGACTTCGTCAGGGAGACGCAATGCGACGCGCTCGCCATCGCGATCGGCACGTCGCACGGCGCGTACAAGTTCTCCAAGAAGCCGACGGGCGATATCCTCGCCATCGACCGCATCCGGGACATTCACCAGCGCATTCCGAACACGCACCTCGTGATGCACGGTTCGTCGTCGGTGCCGCAGGAGTTGCTCGCCGAAATCCGCGAATTCGGCGGCGACATGAAGGAAACCTACGGCGTGCCCGTCGAAGAGATTCAGGAAGGCATCAAGCACGGCGTGCGCAAGGTGAACATCGACACCGATCTGCGCCTCGCCATCACCGGCGCGATCCGCCGCTATCTGTTCGAAAATCCGTCGAAATTCGATCCGCGCGACTATCTGAAGCCGGCGCGCGAAGCGGCGAAGGAAATCTGCCGTCAGCGCTACATGCAGTTCGGCTGCGAAGGCATGGCGGGCAAGATCAAGCCGGTTTCGCTCGACAAGATCGCCGAAAAGTACAAGTCCGGCGCGCTTGCTCAGATCGTGAAATGAGACTGATCTGAGCCAGTCGGTATTTGTAAAGTAAAATCAACGGGTTCCGGGTTCGGAACCCGTTCGCGTTTCTTTCCCCGCGCTTCGCACACGAGGCGCGGGGTTCATCTTTTCAGTCCTTCTTCGGTACATGACGATGTCCACGCTATACGAATCCACGATCAAATCGCTGCCGCTGCTCGGCCGCGGCAAGGTCCGCGACAACTACGCAGTCGGTCAGGACAAGCTCCTGATCGTCACGACCGACCGCCTTTCCGCATTCGATGTCGTCATGGGCGAGCCGATTCCGAACAAGGGCCGCGTGCTGAACACGATGGCCGATTTCTGGTTCGAGAAGCTCGGCCACATCGTGCCGAATCACAATACGGGCATCGATCCGGCGACGGTCGTCGTGGCGGACGAAGTGGAGCAGGTGAAGGGCCGCGCGGTCGTCGTGAAGCGCCTGGAACCGATTCTCGTCGAAGCCGTGGTGCGCGGTTATCTCGCCGGCAGCGGCTGGAAGGACTATCAGGCGACCGGTTCGGTGTGCGGCGTCGAACTGCCGCCGGGCCTGCAGAACGCGCAGAAGCTGCCCGAGCCGATTTTCACGCCTGCCGCGAAGGCCGAAATGGGCCATCACGACGAAAACATCGCCTACGATGAGATGGAGCGCCGCATCGGCACCGAGCTGTCGGCGACGATCAAGCGCATCTCCATCCAGCTCTACAAGGAAGCGGCGGAGTACGCGGCGACGCGCGGCATCATCATCGCGGATACGAAGTTCGAGTTCGGGCTCGACAACAAGGGCGACCTGTACCTGATGGACGAAGTGCTGACCGCCGATTCGTCGCGCTTCTGGCCCGCCGATGGCTATCAGGTCGGCACGAATCCGCCGTCCTTCGACAAGCAGTTCGTGCGCGACTGGCTCGAAACCCAGCCGTGGAAGAAAGAGCCGCCCGCGCCGAAGCTGCCCGACGACGTGATCGCGAAGACGTCGGAAAAGTATCAGGAAGCGTTGCAGCGTCTTACTGGCAAGACGCTGTCGTAATCGTCGGATGAAGCGCCGCTCATGAAGCGGCGCGCGCAATTCAAGGGAAATGGAATGAGCGAAGTACAGACCGGCGCGCATGCACACGAAGCGCCGCTCGTCGGCGTGTTGATGGGCTCCAGCTCCGACTGGGACGTGATGAAGCACGCCGTGGCGATGCTTCAGGAATTCGGCGTGCCGTACGAGGCGAAGGTCGTCTCGGCGCATCGCATGCCGGACGAGATGTTCGCGTATGCGGAGAGCGCGCGTGCGCGCGGCGTGCGCGCGATCATCGCGGGCGCGGGCGGCGCGGCGCATCTGCCGGGCATGCTGGCCGCGAAAACGACGCTGCCGGTGCTCGGCGTGCCGGTGGCGAGCAAGTATCTGAAGGGCGTCGATTCGCTGCATTCGATCGTGCAGATGCCCAAGGGCGTGCCGGTCGCGACATTCGCCATCGGCGAGGCGGGCGCGGCGAACGCGGCGCTGTTCGCGGTATCGATGCTGAGCGTCACCGATGCGACATTCGCCGATGCGCTCGCCGCCTTCCGTGTGAAGCAGAATCAGGCGGCGCGGGATATGGCGCTGCCGCCGCTTTGATCCCGTTTTGTCCCGCTTGGAGCGCGCGGCGCAGCACGCGCCGCTCACAGTTCGCAACGCAGCCCCACGTTCAGCCACGATGAACCCACAAAACTCCCCGATCTCTCCCATCCTGCCGGGCGCATGGCTCGGCATGGTCGGCGGCGGCCAGCTCGGCCGCATGTTCTGCTTCGCCGCGCAATCGATGGGCTATCGAGTCGCCGTTCTCGATCCGGACGAGACGAGCCCCGCGGGCGCCGTCGCGGACCGCCACATCCGCGCGCCGTACGACGACAAGGCGGCGCTCACCGAACTCGGTCGCCTGTGCGCGGCGGTATCGACGGAATTCGAGAACGTGCCGTCCGCGAGCCTCGAGTTTCTCGCGTCGTGCACGTTCGTCAGCCCGGCGGCCGGATGCGTTGCGATCGCGCAGGATCGCGTCGCGGAGAAGCGCTTCATCGCGGAATCGGGCGTGCCGGTCGCGCCGCACGTCGTGATCGAATCGACGCAGGCGCTCGCCGCGCTGCCCGACGAGAAGATCGCGGCCGTGCTGCCGGGCATTCTCAAGACCGCGCGTCTCGGCTACGACGGCAAGGGGCAGGTCAGCGTGCGCAACGTCGCGGAAGTGCGCCATGCGCATGCGTCGCTGTCGGGCGTGCCGTGCGTGCTCGAAAAGCGCATGCCGCTCAAGTACGAAGTGTCGGTGCTGATCGCGCGCGGCGGCGACGGCAAGTCGGCGGTGTTTCCGCTCGCGCAGAACGTGCACGTGAACGGGATTCTCGCGAAGACCGTCGTGCCCGCGCCGGACGCGTCGGATGCGCTCGTCGCGCAGGCGCAGGACGCCGCGCTGACGATCGCCGCGAAGTTGGGCTACGTCGGCGTGCTGTGCGTCGAGTTCTTCGTGCTGGAAGACGGTTCGCTGATCGCCAACGAGATGGCGCCGCGCCCGCACAATTCCGGCCACTACACCGTCGATGCCTGCGCGACGAGCCAGTTCGAGCAACAGGTGCGCGCGATGACCGGCATGCCGCTCGGCGACACGCGCCAGCATTCGCCGGCCGCGATGCTGAATCTGCTCGGCGATATCTGGTTCGACGGCGCCAAGGCGCGCGCGCCCGCGTGGGCGGAAGTCGCCGCGATGCCGTCTGCGCGCCTGCATCTGTACGGCAAGGAAGAGGCGCGCCGGGGCCGCAAGATGGGGCACATCAATTTCACGGCGGCGACGCTCGAGGAAGTGCGCACGGCGGCGCGTGACTGCGCGCGCATGCTGCACATCCCGCTCGATTGAGTTTTTTCGTCGTAGAAGCAATGACCATCATCTATCCGAGCGCCGCGCAGATCGACGAAGCCGCGGCTTTGCTCGATGCGGGCGAACTCGTCGCTTTTCCGACCGAGACGGTCTACGGGCTCGGAGGCGACGCCGAGAATCCCGACGCCATCGCGCGTATTTATGCGGCGAAGGGGCGGCCGGCGAATCATCCGGTGATCGTGCATCTCGCGCCCGAGGCCGATCCGGGATACTGGGTCCGCGAGTTGCCCGCCGATGCGCGCAAGCTCATCGATGCGTTCTGGCCCGGGCCGTTGACGCTGATTCTCAAGCGCGCGGCGCACATTCCGGCGGCGGTGAGCGGCGGGCAGGATTCGGTTGGCGTGCGGTGTCCGTCGCATCCGGTGGCGCAGCAGTTGTTGTCGGCGTTTCATCGGCGCCGGCTCGGCACGGGAAAGCAGGGCGGCGTGGCGGGGCCGTCGGCGAACCGCTTCGGCCACGTGAGTCCGACGACCGCGCAGCACGTGCGCGACGAGTTCGGCAGCGCCGTGCATGTGCTCGATGGCGGCGCGGCGGATGTCGGCATCGAATCGACGATTCTGGATTTGTCGCGCGGATTTCCGGCGTTGCTGCGGCCGGGGCACGTGAGCCCGCAGCAGATCGCGGATGTGATCGGCATTGCGCCGAAGTTGCCGGACGGGTCGGATGCGACGGCGCCGCGTGCTTCGGGGACGCTGAAGGCGCATTACGCGCCGCGGACGCCGTTGGCGTTGCTGCCGTTCGGTTTGATCGAACCGCTTCTTTCCGGTCAGGATCGGGCGAGCGGGAAGAAGATCGCGCTGGTTGCGCGGGCGTCGAGCGCAGGCGAGTGGGCGCATGCGGCGAATGTGCATTTTGTCGCCGCGCCGGAAGATCCGCAGAGTTATGCGCGGGATCTTTACGGATTGCTGCGGGCGCTGGATCGGGCGAATGTCGAGCGGATTTTGATCGAGAAGCTGCCGGAAACCATCGACTGGATCGCGGTGAACGATCGGCTCGGCAGGGCGGCGGCGGCGTTCGAGGCGCAGGAGTGATCGGGTTTTTTGTGCTGGATTTATGAAGATGTGTTGTGGGGATTTCGCTTTTGGATCAGAGGGTTATGATCTGGGGGTTCCTCCGCGTGCGCGGAGATAGACCCCGCCGGGCGACACCAATCGCCATTCATTTCGAGGTTCCTCCGCGTGCGCGGAGATAGACCCATTGAGCGCGGTGATCGAGCAATGCCGCGACAGGTTCCTCCGCGTGCGCGGAGATAGACCCGGGTGAGATTGATGTGACCGATCTCGACGGCCGGTTCCTCCGCGTGCGCGGAGATAGACCCGATGGATTACACACAGGTCACAGACCCGGAATGGTTCCTCCGCGTGCGCGGAGATAGACCGTACGGACTGGAGTTGCTCGATAAGGGGGCGTGGGTTCCTCCGCGTGCGCGGAGATAGACCCACCTGCGTTTCCTTGCGGCACTTCTGGCAGCGGGTTCCTCCGCGTGCGCGGAGATAGACCGTCGCCAAATGACCCAACTTAGAACATGGGCGGGGTTCCTCCGCGTGCGCGGAGATAGACCCTGTGAGTTCCTGAGGCTGGGCGACTTTGTTGTGGTTCCTCCGCGTGCGCGGAGATAGACCCGTGGCAGCGGCGCGGGTAGCGCTCACTCCGCAGGTTCCTCCGCGTGCGCGGAGATAGACTCAGTGCGCCGAAGGGCGACCGGTATGCTGTTCTGGTTCCTCCGCGTGCGCGGAGATAGACCTTATTGAATGCATCGAAGCCGCGATCCGTGACGGGTTCCTCCGCGTGCGCGGAGATAGACCCATTGGTTGATCGACAAGGCGTGCAAAATGCCCGGTTCCTCCGCGTGCGCGGAGATAGACCCACACCGAGCTACACCGCCGGGCAAACCGTCGTGGTTCCTCCGCGTGCGCGGAGATAGACCCTTCTTAAGCAACTCGCGGACGTTTATCCATCGGGTTCCTCCGCGTGCGCGGAGATAGACCATACAGCGCTTTCGGTGCGGCGCCCGCGTCTGCGGTTCCTCCGCGTGCGCGGAGATAGACCGTTTCCTCGGCAATGCCAGTGAGATTCGGTGTTGGTTCCTCCGCGTGCGCGGAGATAGACCCGAAGGGCGGAGTCACGCCGACGTCGCAAGCTGGGTTCCTCCGCGTGCGCGGAGATAGACCAGACGGAGACAGGATTCTGCCGGCGATGGTGCGGGTTCCTCCGCGTGCGCGGAGATAGACCCCTGAGTGCAGGACGCACGCCGATATGCGATGTGGTTCCTCCGCGTGCGCGGAGATAGACCTCGTACTTGCCTGTGGACCTGCCGTTTGAGTTCGGTTCCTCCGCGTGCGCGGAGATAGACCCGTTTGCCGACTTGTTCGACGCGTGGATCGTGGGGTTCCTCCGCGTGCGCGGAGATAGAGCTTGTCGAGACGGTGAAGCATGAGAGCAAAGCCTGGTTCCTCCGCGTGCGCGGAGATAGACCCTATCAGGAAATCGCGCGGATGGACTGCGTCTTGGTTCCTCCGCGTGCGCGGAGATAGACCCGCGATCCGGGATAGCGATCTGTCCAAGAAGCCGGTTCCTCCGCGTGCGCGGAGATAGACCGCCATCGTCTACCAGAATCATGCGTCCAGGCTGGGCTCCTCCGCGTGCGCGGAGATAGACCCACGGCGCAAGGCGCTTTCCAGAACGCATTCGAGGCTCCTCCGCGTGCGCGGAGATAGACCGTGCTCGCGCGTTCTTGATCGCACCGGTGGTCTGGCTCCTCCGCGTGCGCGGAGATAGACCAGATGGCCCTTGCCGATTCCGCCGATCGACGGAGGTTCCTCCGCGTGCGCGGAGATAGACCCAGGCAGTCCGTCACTTTTTTGATGCCGATTTCGGTTCCTCCGCGTGCGCGGAGATAGACCTTTTCAGGACTTCGAGAGCGCGGTTCTTCGCAAGGTTCCTCCGCATGCGCGGAGATACGCCCTTCAAGCGCACAGTAACGCAGGGCGACTCGACGATTCCTTCGCCCCCGCCGCAACCACCGCCTCACCAAAACAAAAAACCGCCCGGCGATCCCTCAACCGAGCGGTTTTTCCATCCTCAAACGAAACCCCTTACTTCCCCAACCCCGATTTCGCAATCACCTGCTCCGCCGCCTGCGCATAGAGCGCGCCGAGATGCGTCGTCGGATGCACGGTGTCCGCGTACATATACGTCTGATCCGCGCCCGCGACAGTCAAAGTCTGCGGCGAGCAGAACAGCGACGTGGCGAAAGCCTGCGGATTCGGTTCGCCGAACTTTTGCGCCGCCGCGGCCATCGCCTGCAGATTGCACGCCGTTCCCGTGTTCGACACGGTGAATCCGAACTGCGCAAAATTCGTCGTGACGTTGGCGAGCACCGGCACGATGTCGAGATAGATCACTTTCGACATCAATCCCGCTTGCGTCAACGCCGCCGCGAGCGCCTGGTTGAAGCCGAGCGATGCCTGCGTGAGCAGCGCGCGATTGGCCGCCGAACTCATCATGCCCTGCGGCGTCGCGCCGATGTCCGGCACGTTGGACACCAGCACGTGCGTCGCGCCGCTCTGCACGATCTTGCCGATCACGCCCGCGAGATCGATCGCCGCCTTGCCGATCGCCGCGCTCGCCTGAGCAGGCGTGATCGAACCGGCTACCGCCAGCTGGAAGTTGTAGAGAATATCGTTGCCGCCGCCATTGACGATCACGAGCTGCCCCGCATTGAAGCTGCCGTGCGCGGTCAGATAGTTCGTCACCTGCTGAGCCACCGGCACCGTGAGCGCGCCCTGATAATTCGCCGGATCGCTCGACACGTGATTGATGCCGATCGGATTCGTCACGAGCGCGCCACCCTGCGCGTAACCCAGCCCCGATTGCGTTTGCGGCGCCACGCCGAAGCCACCCGTCATCGCGGGCGTCAGCGTATCGCCGTAGTACTGCGCGACGTTCTGCACCCAGACCTGACCCGGATTCGTCGTGAAGCGCCCGCCGCCGAAGTTCGCGGCCGCGACCGGCGTATAGGTGCCGACATCCGAAAGACTGTCGCCGAACGACACCACTTGCAGCTTCACGCCGCCCGCGGGCGTGGAATTGTTGTCATCGCCACCGCCGCCGCCGCACGCGGCGATGAGGGCAAAGGCCGCGCTGGCCGTCGCGACTTGGGCAAAGCGCACCAGTGCGGCGCGCGTCGAGCGTTGCTTCTTCATGGACCTCGTCTCCCTTCTTACATGTTTTCTAGTTTGATTACGGCGTCCGACCGTTGCGGTCTTCTGCCGCTAGCTTGCGAGTTTAAGCGATGCCGCACGCCCGCCCTGACGCGCGAAGCGTCCGGCCGAGCGCCGTGCCCGACAGCGTACACGCGGCGCGCGTCTTCCCGCGCGTCACTTCGTAGAAGAAATCTTCGGTCCCGACGGGCTTTCGCCCGTTCAGTCTGCCATGCCGGGGCGGCGCGCGCCTTCGTAGACCCATTCGAGCAGCGCATCGTGCGCGGCGCGCGCGGCTTCGGCGCGCGGATCGTTGATGAAGCTCACGACGACATAACTTTCGCCGTTCGCCGCGCCGACATAGCCCGCGATCGCGCGTACGTCGCGCAGCGTGCCGGTCTTGATGTGCGCATTGCCGAGCGCGCCCGCGTTGGTGAGACGGTTGCGCATCGTGCCGTCGACGCCCGCGATCGGCAGCGATTCGACGAACACCTGCGCGACCGGGCTCGCGTTCGCGGCCATCAGCAGGTCGGCGAGCGAGGAAGCGGAGATGTGCTCGTCGCGTGAAAGACCCGAGCCGTTGTCGAGCACGAGGCCGTTCATCGGCAGCGCGCTGCGCTTCAGGAACGCCTGGATCGCCGCGGCCGATTTCGCCGTCGTCGCGGGCGGCTTCGACTGCGCCGCGCCGATCGTGAGGAACAGGTTGCGCGCCATCACGTTGTTGCTGAACTTGTTGATGTCGCGCACGACATCCGACAGCACCGGGCTGCGATGCGTGCCCACGAGCCGCGCATTCGACGGCGTCGGGCCTTCGCGCGTCGCGCCCTGGAAGGTGCCGCCCGCCTGCTTCCAGAGCGCGAGGAAGCCGCCCGCGAAGAAGGTCGAATGATCGAGCGCCGCGACGTTGACCGTGCGCGCGCCGCAACGCAGCGGATAGTCGCCGATGAACGATGCCTGCACGAAGCCGCCCTGCGTCTGCGCGACGCTCGGCGACGCCGCCGAAAGCGACCCGACGCACGCGCCGCGCGTGACGCGCAGTTCGTTGTCGATCTGCAGTTGCGCGAGTTGCGGCAGCACGTCGATGGACACTTGCCCGTCGGGGCTCGGCGTCAGCGTGAAGGACAGGGACTTGAACGCATAGAGCAGCGGATCGGGGCCGACGTTGTAAGGCGCGCTGTCGTCGTTGTCGAACGCGGGCAGATCGCGCGTCGACGCGTCGAAATAGCGCTTGTCGAGCACGAGCGCCCCGTCGATGCCCGTGATGCCGTTCTTGCGGATCTGCTCGACGAGGTCGATCAGCTCTTCCGGCACGAGCTTCGGATCGCCCGTGCCCTGAATGTACAGATTGCCGTGCAGGATGCCTTGCGCGTCGACTTCGCCGTCGGCATACGCGGTCGTCTTCCAGCGATAGTCCGGACCTAGCATCGAAAGGCCCGAATACGTGGTGACGAGCTTCATCGTCGACGCGGGCAGCATCGGCTCGTTCGCATTGACGGAGACGAGCGGCACCGGCGCGCCGACACGCTGCACGACGACGCTCATCGACGAAAGCGGCACGTGGGCGCGCGCGAGCGCCGCCATCACCGATGCGGGCAACGGGCCGGCCGGCACGCTCGCCTTCGCGGCGCGCTCGGCCTTCGCGTGCTTCGACCTGGCGCCGCCTATGGCCGCGCGCTGAGGCTCGTGCCGCTGCGAATCGGCCTTCGAGCCGCCGCCGCGCGCGTTTGCATCGGGCACATGACAAAGCGCTGCACAGGCGAAAGCGGCGGCGAGCGCGAACGAAGAAAGACGGCGGGACGAGCAACGAAAAGCGAGCGGCATGGACGAGCGTTGTTCTTGGCTGAATGGCGAGCGGCGGCGCATGGCCGGGCAGAGGTCGCGCCGCGCGGGAAGCGGCTATTGTAGACAAGCTGGCTTGCGGAAATCGTACGGGCGAAAAATCGTCGCGATGCGCTTTGCGCGCGGCACGGGTTTGTCCTCCGTTAGTGGACGATCCGCCCCGTTAAGTCCCGTTTAAGCCTGTGGCGAGCCCGCGCGGCTACAATGGGTCGCGGCCAGCAGGCTGCCCACGTAACCACGAACAGACATGTGCCATGCGAATCCTGCTTGTCGAAGATGACCGGATGATCGCCGAAGGCGTGCGCAAGGCGCTGCGCGCGGACGGCTTCGCAGTCGACTGGGTGCAGGACGGCGAGGCCGCGCTCACGGCGGTCGCGGGCGAGTCTTACGACCTGATGCTGCTCGACCTCGGCCTGCCCAAGCGCGATGGCCTCGATGTGCTGAAGACCTTGCGCGCGCGGGCCAACTCGCTGCCGGTGCTGATCGTGACGGCGCGCGACGCGATCGCGGATCGCGTGAAGGGACTCGATGCCGGCGCGGACGACTATCTCGTCAAACCCTTCGATCTCGACGAGCTCGGCGCACGCATGCGCGCGTTGATCCGCCGTCACGCGGGGCGCGGCGAATCGCTCGTGCGGCACGGTGAACTGACGCTCGATCCGGTCGGGCATCAGGTGACGCTCGCGGGCGCGCCCGTGTCGCTGTCGGCGCGCGAGTTCGCGCTGCTCGAAGCGCTGATGGCCCGGCCCGGCGCGGTGCTCTCGAAGAGTCAGCTCGAAGAGAAGATCTACGGCTGGGGCGAGGAAATCGGCAGCAACACCGTCGAGGTGTATATCCATTCGCTGAGAAAGAAGCTCGGCGCCGATCTCATCCGCAACGTGCGTGGCCTCGGCTACATGGTCGCGAAGGACGCCTGATGCGGTCGATCCGGCGGCAATTGCTGATCTGGCTGCTTGCGCTCGTGATCGTCGGCGTGGGCTTCGCAGGGTGGCTCATCTATCGGCAGGCGCTCGCCGAAGCGAACGAACTCTTCGATTACCAGCTTCAGCAGATCGCGGCTGCGCTGCCATCGGAGCCTTTTTCATCGGTGCTCAGTTCGCGCAGCGAGAGCGACGAAGGCGTCGTCATCCAGATCTGGAATCGCAACGGCGTGCTGATGTATTACTCGCATCCGCGCGTGCCGCTCGCGCCGCACGCGGAACTCGGCTTCTCCACGGAAATGACGCCGCGCGGCGAATGGCGCGTGTATAGCGCGATCGTCGGCGACAACGTCGTGCAGCTCGCACAGCCGCTGTCGATCAGAAATCGTGTTGCGGCGGGCGTCGCGTGGCGCACGTTGTGGCCGCTCGTGCTGCTGCTGCCGCTGCTCGGGCTCGCGATCTGGGTGATCGTCGGACTCGGGCTCGCGCCTTTGCAGCGTGTGACGCGCGCGCTCGACACGCGTCATCCCGAGGCGCTCGACCCGCTCTCCGATCGACGTCTGCCGCAGGAAGTGCGGCCGGTCGTGCGCGCGTTGAATGCGCTGCTGTCGCGTCTTTCGGCCGCGCTCGATACACAGAAAGCCTTCGTCGCCGATGCCGCGCACGAGTTGCGCACGCCGCTCGCCGCCGTGCAGATCCAGGCGCAGCTCGTCGCACGTGCGCAGGATGACGTGTCGCGCCGCGAGGCGCTGACGGACCTCCAGGAAGGGATCTCGCGCGCGACGCGCCTCGCGGAGCAACTGCTCGCACTCGCGCGCTCGGAGCCGGACGGCAAGTCCGCCGATACCGATGTCGAGTTGAGCGGCCTGCTCGAAAGCTGTGTGCGCGGCTACGTGCTGGTGGCGCAGCAGCGCGGGGTCGATCTGGGCATCGAAACGAGCGAGTCCGCAATCGTGCAAGGCGATCCGGATTCGCTGCGCGTGATGTTCAACAATCTCATCGATAACGCGACGAAGTACACGCCGAAGGGCGGGAGAGTCGATGTGTGTCTGAAAGCGAACGACAGTCATCCGCTCGTGGAAATTTCAGATTCCGGACCGGGCATTCCTCAAGAAGAACGAGAAAAGGTGTTCGACCGGTTTTATCGCGTAGGCGAGGGGGCGAATCGCGCGCGCACGGATGTGTCCGGGAGCGGTCTGGGACTCGCGATCGTAAAGCGGATCGCGGCTCAGCATGGCGCCAGCGTCGCACTCGATCAGTCCGAATCGGGTGGGCTTCGTGTGATGGTGCGCTTCCTGGCTCGCCAACAGGATTGAAACGCCGGTCCCCTTGCATCGAACCCACGCAGGCGCCCGTGAAGAGAATTCCGGAAATGTCCGGTTTTGCTGTTCGACGCCTGGCCGCCGCATTCATCTCACCGCGCGTCGCTGCGTAGGTGCCGGACGATCGGCGCTGCTCTCTTGTCGGTCCGATGCATGACTGGTCGAAAGATTGCCGGTCTCGCTGCCGGCGATGTAGCCGCGAACAGCGCCGACGCCGAAGACGATTTGCAGTTCTGTCAGACGAACCCGAACGTCTCCAACCTCATACAGCGCGTGAACAACGTCGAGACCACCGGCAGCGCCTGCATGTTGTCGCAGGTGGCGCAGCCTGCCGCCGTAGCGACAGGCAACGGGTGCGAACTCGGTTGCGCTCGGCAATGGCTCGGTCGCTGACGAAGCCGACACGGTCCCGGTCGGTTCCACCGGCAACGAGCGCCGCGTGACGAACGTCGCGCCGGGCATCAAGGGCACTGACGCCGTGAACATGAATCAGTTGAACGCGGTTCAGAGCAGCGTGAACACGGTGGCGTGCATTGCATCGGCGATGACCATGCCGAACATGGCGCCGAGCAAGCCAGGCGAGACGGTGGTTGCCGCAGGAGTCGCGAACTACAAGCGCTATACGGCTGGCTGTCGGTCTGGGTGCGACCTATCGTTCGAACAACAATCGCTGGCTCGTGAACGCTGCGGCGTCCATCACGCCGAGCGGCGACAACGGGTTCGCGGTCAGGTCGCGTAAGAGTTCAAAGCTCAATCGCGCGAGCGAGACCAGAAGTGCAACGTGAGTGATGACACGCGGGGCGGCGATCCGAAAGGGCTGCCGCCCTTCTGGTTGGTGCGGCGCGAGGTATGTGAAAAGTGCGGTCGTTTTAGGATTCGTCTGCTTCGAATAAGAATTCCCAATGGTTAATATCCTTCTCGTGGGTTGAGTTGTTAGATGCAGCAGGCAGCAGGCAGTAGCAGTAGCAGTAGCAGTAGCAGTAGCAGTAGCAGTAGCAGTAGGCAGTAGCAGTAGGCAGTAGGCAGAT